>NZ_JBEOVJ010000056.1:0-54581 GCF_040295435.1 Streptomyces sp. NPDC002809 | reverse complement strand
ACACCGTTTGCCTCCCCCCTTCACCCCCGCGCGCGTCCCCATCGCCCCGCCCCCGCGGTCGTGTCCGTGCCGTGCCCGTGTCGTGTCCGCACTCGTGCGGGCGGTCGTGTCCGTGCCGTGCCGTGCCGTGCCGTGCCGTGCCCGTCGTCCTGGCCGCGGCCGGGCGGCGGGCGCGGCTGTATGAAGGGCCGGTGCCGCGTTGCCGTGCCGCGCCGGAAAGCGGTGGCGGAGTTATCGTCACGAGGTGGACGAGCAGACACATGGCCCCGTAGCGGGTGGCACCGAGAACGTCGTATGCGCCCTGTGCGGCACTCGCGCCGAGAGCGAGAACGCGCCGCCGACCTGGCTCTGTTCCGTCGAGAACTGCAGCCGCCGCTATTACTGCGACGAGTGCGCGCGCACTCACATCAGGGCCATCGAGGGCCGCCTCGACTCCGCCTGGTGGTGACCGCCCGGTGGCGACAGGCCGGGCCATCCACTGTCGCACCAGGCCGTGCCACCCACCGTCGTGCCAGGCCGGAGAGCCGCTACTTGACCTCCGCGACGGCTGCGGCCCCCGCGGTGGTTTCCTCCGCCGCCTCGAACTCGTTCGGATCCTCCTCGGCCCAGTCCTCCTCGGCACGTCCCTCTTCGTCCTGAGGCAGGAACCCCGGGAGCCAGGACTCCAGTTCCTCGCGCAGCCGGACCGTGGCGCCGAGCTGGCACAGCACCCCGATCGTGCTCAACGTCACCCGGTGTATCAGCAGGTAGGCGGGCGGCAGATTCAGCTGCTTGCCCAGCTGATGCGCGGGAGAACGCGGGTCCGCTATGCGGGCGGCCTGATTGCGCATCCAGGTCCGGCTGAAGGTGAACTCGTCGACCTCGGCCGGTTCGATGATCGGGAGGAGGTAGTCGAGGACCGCGTCCGGCTCGAGGTCGATCGAGTCCTTGACGAACCCTTCTTCTCGCAGCAGCTCGTACACGGAGTCCGCGTCCCCCTGGAGCGTCAGCCGCAAGGAGTCCCCGATGGTCCGGGGCAGCCCGCCCGGCAGCCGGTCCACCGTGCCGAAGTCCAGTACCCCCAGGCGCCACTGAGCCGGCCCGTCATCCCCGGCGTCGGCCTGATCACCCTCCTCGCTCTTCGTGAAGGGCGGGGCCGCGGGCAGCAGCCGGAAATTGCCCGGGTGCGGGTCCGCGTGCAGCAGCCCGGTGCGCGCGGGGCCGGAGAACAGGAACCTGGCCAGCAGCTGCCCGGCCCTGTCCCGCTGCTCGGGGGTCCCGTCGGCGATGACATCGGCCAGCGGCACACCGTCGATCCACTCGGTGACCAGCACCTGATCGGACTGGTGGACCACACCGGGGACCACGACATCGGGATCGTCCGCGAACTCCTCGGCGTGTGCCCGCTGCGACTGCGCTTCCTGTTCGTAGTCCAGTTCCTCGGATACCCGGTCGCGCAGCTCCGTGATGAGAGGCTTGATGTCCATGCCGGGGATCAGCGGGCCGAGCAGCCGGGCGAACCGGCTGAGCTGGGTGAGATCCGAGAGCAGTGCCTTACCGGCGCCCGGGTACTGCACCTTCACGGCGACGTCACGGCCGTCGTGCCACACGGCCCGGTGCACCTGCCCGATCGAGGCGGCGGCCGACGGCTTGTCCTCGAATTCCAGGAACAGCTCCCGCCAGTCCTCGCCGAGCCGTTCCGTCAGCACTGCGTGGACCGTGGCGCTCGGCAGAGGAGGGGCGGCTTCCTGGAGTTTCGTCAGGGCCGCGCGGTAGGGACCTGCGACCTCCTCCGGCAGGGCGGACTCGAAGACCGACAGGGCCTGTCCGAGCTTCATGGCCCCGCCCTTCAGCTCGCCCAGCACCTTGAAGAGCTGATCGGCGGTGCGCTGTTGGACTTCGCGGGCGACCAGCTCCGCGGACTTCCCGCCGATGCGCTTTCCCAGCCCCCACGTGGCACGGCCGGCGAACCCCAAAGGCAGCGCGGCCAGCTTGGCGGTTCGGGTGACCGCCTTCCGGGGAAGATCAGACATATGCCCCTCCAAATCCCAGACTGCCGCGCTGCGTGCGGCGGTTACCCGGCCATTGTGTCGTGCGCGGTGCCGGCCTCGGAGGTGCGCACCCCTTCAGTCTGCCCACCCGCTCCACAGGAACAGTCGATGTGCGCCCCGATCTGCTCGGACCGCCAGTCCAACAGCGGCAGTGCGGCCTCCCAGCGGGCCCCGGTGCTGGTCGGCAGTTCGCCGTCGAGGAAGGCGAGCGCATGGGAGGCCGCAAGCCCTGCCACCGCCGTCGCGAGTCCCAGGTCGCACGCCTGCACGGCAGTGCGCCGCCCCGACTGCCACTGAGCCAGCATCCGCGGCCACTGCGGGTCCCGGTCCCGCCGGTGCAGATCGAGGCAGCCCGCACAGGCCGTGCCTCCGGGCAGCACCAGCGGTCCCACGAACCCGGTTGCCTCGATGACCCCGGCATAGAGATGGGGTGTGCCCGACGCGATCCACGGCTCGGCGGTGCCCGCGTCGGGAACGTAGACGGACAGGCCGTCGCGAGGGGCGACGACGATCAGGGACAGACCGGGCTCACCGCTCGCGCACCCGGCCGCCGTCTGCACGGCCCGGGGCGCAGGACCGGGGGAGGAGCGACGGACGAGCTGCCGCGCCGCCGAGTCCCGGCGCTCGCCGACCGCCGAGGCCGGCAGGCCCCCGGGCGACACGTCGCACGGCTCGGCGCATCCGCCGTCGAGGACCTCGACCCGGCCCACCCCGGACCCGGAGAGCACCGCCGCGATTGCCGCACCGACGCGGCCGGCTCCCCGCACCTGGACACGCATGGAGCGGCGGGCCGCGAGCCGGCGCATCCCTCCTCCCGGCTCGGGATGGACGACGGAGAGTGATGCCAGGTCGGGCCGGTGGCGCTCCAGCGTGTCCCCCCGGTTCCTCAACGCATCGGCCTCCGGACCGCCCGCCCGCACGTCGTCGATGAGTCCCGCATCCATCAACCGCGCCACGAGCGTGTCCACTTGATGATCATTCAGGTCCAGGGCCCTGGCTTCTTCGCGCAGCAGGGACATCCCGCGCGTTCCGTCGAGGAGTTCCAGGAAACAGCCCGTCGCGATATCCATCGGGCCGACCTTGACGGCATGCGCGGGCGTCACGCCGAATTGCACGGTGCCGCTGCCGCGCCATGCGCGGCGCAGTGCGGGCTTCAACATCGGATGCACGGCTTCCCCCGGTCTGTGTGGCTGTGTGAGATCCATTGCCAGAATGAGGCGAGGCGCGGAACGGTGCGAAAAGTTATCCACAGGCGGGGGTATTAGTCGTTCAAATGGTGCAAGCCATGGGGTCGATCATGTGTGAACCGTCCCGGAGGCGGGACTTCCCCTACTGACAGCGGGTAACGTCGTGGCGTGCCCGCCGACTCGTCACCCGGCTTCGCCGGGGAGACTTCCGCGCGCGGCGCCGGAACCCGCCGGCGCAGTGCGGCCGACCATCCGACCCGTGCCTCGGCGACGAGCGCGGTCGAGGTCCGCAGGAGCGCCCGCCGCAGCAGAACGGTCTCCGCCTACCGCGAGGGCGACCGCACGATCGTGCTGATTCCGGCCCGGATGTCCGAGGCCGAGGAGCAGCGCTGGGTGAGCGTGATGCTCGACAAGCTCGCCGCTCAGGAGAACAAGCGGATCCTCGGCGACAGTGAACTCGCCGAACGGGCGGAGCGTCTGGCGGCCCAGTATTTCGATGGCCGGGCCCGGCCCGTCTCGGTGCGGTGGGTGACCAACCAGAACACCCGTTGGGGATCGTGCACCCCGGCCGAGGGCAGCATCCGCCTCTCGCACCGGCTGCAGGGCATGCCGGAGTACGTCGTCGACTATGTGCTCGTCCATGAGCTGGCCCACCTCCTGGTGCCCGGTCACGGACCGCGGTTCTGGCGGCTCCTCGACGCCTACCCCCGCACCGAGAGGGCCCGTGGCTATCTCGAAGGGGTGGTGGCGGCCGACCGGCTGCCCCACCTGCCCGCCGCGCGCGGTGAGTGACGTTCGCGATTTTGTACCGGGTCTGTACCGGCTTGGCCCAATGCCGGAGTTTGCGGTTAGCCTGACGCGACGCATTCACCTTCCGGATGGGGGACGGTCGTTACGCATGGCCAGGGAATTCCAACGCGGCCACAAGGCCAAGATCAGCGATCTCACGCCGGGGACGGACCTGTACGTAGGTGTGCAGATCGCCGGCCCGGGGCTGACTTTTGACATCAGTTGCTTCGGCCTCGATGTCAATGAGCAGCTCTCCGACGACCGTTATTTCATCTTCTTCAATCAGCCGAAATCGCCCGAGGAGTCCATTCAGCTCCTCGGCACGCAGGCAGGTGACACGGAGTCGTTCCGTGTGACTCTGGACCGCATTCCGGCCAACATCCACAAGCTGTCCTTCACCGCGACGCTGGACGGCGCCGGACAGATGTCGCAGGTCGGCCCCGGTTACATCCGGATCGTCGCGGGCGGCGAAGAAGTCGTCAGGTACGCCTTCACCGGCTCGGAGTTCACCACTGAGCGTGCGGTGATGCTGGGTGACTTCTACCTCAAGGACGTCTGGCGGTTCGCCGCTGTCGGCCAGGGCTTCGACGGCGGGCTCGACGCGCTGCTGAAGAACTTCGGCGGCGAGGTGGCCGAAGAGGCCCCGGCCGCTCCCCAGCCCCAGGCCGCGGCCCCGTCGTTCGCTCCGCCTGCCCAGGCTTCTGCGCCTCCGCCCTCGTTCGGAGCCCCGGCCGCGCCGCAGGCCCCGCAGCCCGCGCCGTCCTTCGGCGCACCGGCTGCTCAGGCGCCGGCACCCTCGCCGCAGCAACAGCAGATGCATGCCGCGCCGACCATAGCGGCGCCGCTGGCCCCGCAGGGCGGCAGCGTTCCGCCGCCGCCCGCGCCCGCTCCGTACGGGCAGCCGGGGCAGCCGCCCCAGCAGCCGCAGTTCGGGCAGGTCCCGGCCCAGGCGCCCGCCCCCTTCGGGCAGCAGGCCCCCGCGCCCTACGGGCAGCAGGCCCCGGTTCCGTTCGGGCAGCAGCCCCCCGGAATGCCTCAAGGGGTGCCGCAGGGTGTGCCGCAGGCCGGGGCCGGCCTGCTGGCCGCGCTCCAGCCGTACAAGGAGACGGCCACCGGTCAGCGCTGGACCCCGCAGAACCAGCAGCTCATGCGCGTCGACCTCACCATGGGCGGGGCCGGAGTGCTGGCCCGGCAGGGCAGCATGGTGATGTACCAGGGCAAGGTCGACTTCGGCTACAAGGGCGCCGGCTTCGCGGGCCGGATGGTCGGCAACGCCACCGGTCAGGAAATGCAGCTGATGCGCTGTACCGGCCGCGGACAGGTCTTCCTCGCCGAGGACGGCTCCCACCTGCACGCCATCGAGCTCCAGGGTGACGGCATCTGCGTCTCCGCGGAGAGCGTCCTCGCCTTCGACGAGTCGCTGCAGTACGAGGTCCGCAGGATCGAGGGCCACGGCATCCCCGGCGGTGCCCTGTTCACCATGCAGTTCCAGGGCACCGGCACCATCGTCGTCAAGACCCACGGTGTCCCCGTCGTTCTGCCGGTCACCCCGACCACCTTTGCCGACTGCAACGCCGTCGTGGCGTGGTCGGCCGCGTCCCAGGTGATCATCTCCAGCCAGGTCCGGCTGCGGCGCAACGCCTACCCCGGACACAGCGGAGAGACCGTGAACCTCCAGTTCCGGGGCGCCCCCGGCAACTTCATCGTCGTCCAGCCCTACGAGGTCTGAGGGAGCCCGTCATGAATCAGCAACTCGCGGGCTACGCCCCGACCCCCGTCACGGCCCGGATGGAGAACCACGGCCATTCGATGCTGAAGGTCGCCATGGCGACCGGCCAGGACCTCTACGCGCGCACCGGCTCGATGGTGGCGTACGAGGGCTTCATCCAGTACGAGCCCAACCCGCCGGCCGTCCGCCAGATCGCCTCGCAGTGGATCACCGGCGAGGGCGCACCCCTGATGAAGTGTGCCGGCGACGGGCTGCTCTACCTCGCCGACTACGGCGCCGACGTGGTCGTCGTCAATCTCAACAACGACTCCCTCTCGGTCAACGGCACCAACGTCCTCGCCTTCGACGGCCACCTCACCTGGGGCGTCGAAAGGGTCAAGGGGCTGGCCAAGTTCGCCGGCCAGGGACTGTGGAACGTCTGCATCTCCGGCACCGGCTGGGTCGCGATCACCTCGCGAGGCACGCCGATCGTCGTCGACTGCGGACGCGGCGAGGACGAGACGTACGTCGACCCCGACGCCCTCGTGGCGTGGTCCCCGAACCTCAAGGTGAAGGGCAAGCGCAGCTTCAAGGCCTCCTCGCTCATCGGGCGGGGCAGCGGCGAGGCGTTCCAGATGGCCTTCTCAGGCCAGGGGATCGTGGTCGTCCAGCCGAGCGAGGACAGTACCGACCGCCTGCGCGTCCGGAACTGACGGGGAGGGAGAACACACCATGCAGAGTCCGCTTTTCAGCTACACGGAACAGCAGTCCCAGGAGCGCTACACGGTGCAGAACCCGCAGCTCCTGCGGGTCTCGCTGACGGGCCACGACGACGTCCTCGCCC
This sequence comes from Streptomyces sp. NPDC002809, assembly GCF_040295435.1. NCBI lineage: Bacteria > Bacillati > Actinomycetota > Actinomycetes > Kitasatosporales > Streptomycetaceae > Streptomyces > Streptomyces sp. NPDC002809. Next base: position 48,023 of record NZ_JBEOVJ010000056.1, on the reverse strand, counting down.
GCAAGGGGGCCATGGTCGCGTACCAGGGGCTGATGGAGTTCGACGGCGAGTACCAGTCGCACGGACAGCGCCGCGCCCGCGCCACCACCGGTGAGGGCCTCGACCTGATGCGCTGCTCCGGGCAGGGCACGGTCTACCTCGCCAACCTCGCGCAGTACGTTCACGTGGTGGACGTCGACCGCGACGGTCTGACGGTGGACAGCGCCTATGTCCTGGCGCTCGACTCGTCCCTCCACACCGAGGTCATCGCGGTGGACAGCCAGTACGGCATCTCGGGCACCGGCAAGTACCAGCTCAACATCTCCGGCACCGGCAAGGTCGCGCTGATGACCTCCGGCCAGCCGCTGATGATGCAGGTCACGCCCGACAAGTACGTCAACGCCGACGCCGACGCGATCGTCGCATGGTCCAGCTCCCTGCGGGTGCAGATGCAGGCCCAGACGCACTCCTCGGGCGTCTTCCGGCGGCGTGGCAACACGGGCGAGGGCTGGGAGCTCAGCTTCCTCGGCCAGGGCTTCGCCCTCGTTCAGCCGAGCGAGGTGCTGCCCCCGCAGAGCGCCCAGATCGGCCAGGGTCTGCGCGCCCAGTACGGCGTGGGACAGCAGGGGGCCGCCTCCCAGAACCAGAACAACGCCTGGAACTGAGCAGCGCGCCACCACCTCTGCGTACGAGGGGTGTGAGGGGCACGGCGGAGTGGACGGAGAACGGTAAGGGGCGGCCTCCCAGGAGACCGCCCCTTACCGTTGCCGTCGTGTTTCCTACCGCGGGCCGCCGTCCAGGGCCGCGCGCGTACGTTCCAGCAGACGGACCACCGAGGAGTCGGCGACCCCGGCGACCTCGTCGTACGCGAACCAGCGCAGATCGAGCGACTCGTCACTGATCCGCTCCGTGGACCCCGACGGCGCCAGCGCCGCGTACTGGACATCCAGGTGCCAGTGGCACGGAGCGGGGATCGGATGGCGGTCCAGGACCACCGGGCCGCCCGGCAGCAGGGTCAGGCCGACGATGCCGGACTCCTCCGTCGCCTCACGCAGCGCCGCGGCTGCGAGCGTGGCGTCGCCCGGCTCGCAGTGGCCGCCCATCTGCAGCCACATCTGCAGCTTGCGGTGCAGGGTGAGCAGCACCTTTCCGCGCTCCGGGTCGATGACCAGGGCGCTGGCCGTCAGATGCCCGGCCCCACAGGCCTTCCACATGCCGTCCGGATGCAGTGCCAGATGGTCCAGATAGGCGCTGCGCAGCTCCTCCTGGGCGCTGTCCGGCCGGGCGTCGTCGGACAGGTCCGTCCTGTCCGGCCCGTTCCGGTAGTTCTTCAGTACGAGGACGGCGTCGTCGCGGAGACTCACTTGTCGGTGTCGTCCTTGCCTTCGCTGTCCTCGGGCCCGTCCTCGGCCGCACCGTCGGCGCCGGGAGCGGGTTTCTGAGGCCCGTTCGCCGCCTCGCCGAGCATCTTGTCCAGCTCGGAGAAGTCCAGCTGCTCGTGGTGGACGAAACCGTCCGGATCGTCCAGATCATGGGCGGTGGGCAGCATGTCGGGGTGCTCCCACAGCGCGTCACGGCCGTCGAGACCCCGCGCGTCCGTGAGCGAGGCCCACAGCCGCGAGGCGTCGCGCAGCCGTCGCGGCCGCAGCTGGAGCCCGATGAGCGTGGCGAACGTCTGCTCGGCGGGACCGCCGGAGGCGCGGCGCCTGCGCATCGTCTCGCGCAGCGCGTCGGCCGAGGTCAGCCGGGCCTTCGCGGCCTCGTGGACCACGGCGTCCACCCAGCCCTCGACCAGCGCGAGCGCCGTCTCCAGGCGGGCCAGGGCCGCCTTCTGCTCCGGGGTGTCCTCCGGCTGGAACATGCCCTGCTGAAGGGCGTCCTGCAGCTGCTCCGGCTGTGACGGGTCGAACTGGCCGACCACGTCCTCCAGCTTGCTGGTGTCGACCTTGATGCCGCGCGCATAGCCCTCGACCGCACCGAACAGATGCGAGCGCAGCCACGGCACATGGGCGAAGAGCCGCTGGTGAGCGGACTCGCGCAGGGCCAGGTACAGCCGCACCTCGTCCTGCGGCACGCTCAGGTCCTTGCCGAACCGCTCGACGTTCAGCGGAAGCAGCGCGGCCTTGCCGGCCGGCCCGAGCGGCAGCCCGATGTCGGTCGAACCGACCACCTCACCGGCGAGCACGCCGACGGCCTGCCCGATCTGCTGGCCGAACATCGCGCCGCCCATCGACCGCATCATGCCGATCAGCGGGCCCGCCATGGCCTGCATCTCCTCGGGCAGCACATCACCCATGGCGAGGCCGACACGCTCGGCCACCGGGTCGACCAGCTTCTGCCAGGCGGGAAGGGACGCCTCGACCCACTCCGCACGGCTCCACGCCACGGTGGAGACGGAACCGGACGGCAGTGACGTCACGCCGTCCAGCCAGAGGTCCGCCAGGCGCAGCGCCTCGTCGACCGCGGCACGCTCGGACGGGCCGACGCTCGCGTCCTTGGTGCCGTCCGGGGTGCCCTGCGAGACGGTCTGGCGGGCGATCTGCTTGGCCATGTCCCAGTTCACGGGACCGCCCTCGTAGCTCAGCATCTGGCCGAGCTGCTGGAAGGCGGCGCCCAGGTCGTTCGGGTTCATGGAGCCGAACATGGCGGCGAAGGGGTTGTCACCGCCCGCGCCGGGGCCGAAGCCGAGCGGGTTCGCCGGACCGCCCGAACCCTGCCCACCTCCGGTGGGGTCGTTCTTCTTGCCCTTGTCGCCGTCGTCCGGCTCCTCCGGCGGAAGGCCGAATCCGAATGGGGTGTCACTCACGGGTTTCCTCGGCTCGTAGGGCCGCCGGCTCGAACCGACGGCGACTGCCCGACATCACCATCCAGCGTAGACACCAAGTCCGCTCGGGGCCTCAGTGCTCCGCCTGCTCCCGGCCTGCGGCAGGATGGACGCCACCTGGTACGTACGCGTCATTCGGGTACGTACTGAAGACAACCGCTGGAGACGCCCGGTGAGTTCCCCAGATCCTCAGGTTCGCGCAGCGCGAAACCTGGCCGACCCATCGCCTGAGAACAAGCCTGAGAACAAGCCCGAGAACAAGCCCGTCCGCAACGGCTCCAGAAGCCGCGGCCCCGTCGTGGCCGTCACCGGAGCCGCGACGGGTGTCGGTGAGCTGCTCACCGCACGCCTGGCGGCCTCCGAGGAGATCAAGCAGGTCATCGCCATCGACGAGCGCCGCGGAGAGGTCTCCGAGGCGACGTGGCACATCCTCGACGTGCGCGACCCCGCCATCGCGGAGAAGCTGCGCGGCGCCGACGTGGTGGTGCACCTGGCGCTCGATCTCGACCTGGAGACCGACCCCGCCGCCCGCACCGCGTACAACGTGCGCGGCACCCAGACCGTGCTGACGGCGGCCGCGGCCGTCGGCGTGCACCGCGTCGTCCTGTGCACCTCGGCGATGGTCTACGGCGCACTGCCCGACAACGACGTCCCGCTCGCCGAGGACGCCGAGCTGCGCGCCACGGCCGAGGCGACCGGCGTCGGCGACCTGCTGGAGATCGAACGGCTCGGCCGCCGCGCACCCCGCGCCCACCCCGGACTCCATGTCACCGTGGTCCGTCCCACCGTGCTCGTCGGCGGTACGGACACGGCGCTGACCCGCTACTTCGAGTCGCCGCGCCTCCTGGTTGTCGCCGGATCGCGCCCCACCTGGCAGTTCTGCCACGTCGACGACCTGGTCACGGCGCTGGAGTACGCCGCGCTGGAGAAGATCGACGGGGAGTTCGCGGTCGGCTGCGACGGCTGGCTCGAACAGGCGGAGGTCGAGGAGCTCAGCGGCGTCCGCCGGATGGAGCTGCCCTCGGCCGTCGCGCTCGGCGCGGCTGCCCGGCTGCACCGGATCGGCCTGACCCCGTCGCCGGCGGGCGACCTGGCGTACACGATGCATCCCTGGGTGGTGAGCGTGAGCAGGCTGCACGATGTGGGGTGGCGCCCGAGCTGGACCAACGAGGAGGTGCTCGCCGCGCTCCTCGAAGAGGTCGAGGGACGCCACACCGTCGCAGGCCGCCGGCTCGGCCGTAAGGACGCGACCGCGGCCGGTGCCGCCGGAGCCACCGTGGCGCTGCTCGGCACCGCCGCCCTGGTACGCCGCGCACGCAAGGCCCGCCGCCGCTTCTAGGGCGCCGGGCAGGCCCGCGGCCCGTCCGGTGGCCGGACAGGCCCGGCGCCTTCCGGTGGGCACCCGCCACGCGGGTGGCTCCGGGGCCGGCGGCTGTAGGAGGCTCCAAGGCGCCCGGCGCCCCGCCGGGTGAAAGCCGTATTCCGCGATGCCGGAGCGGTACGGCACGATGGTCGCCATGGCACCCACGTACGACCACCCCGGCGAGCAGGCGGCACAGGACCCCATCCGGCTGCTGGAGATCCGCGACACACCCCTGTCCGTGGACGAGGTCTTCCGCGCCGTCGGTGACGAAGCGGCCGGCGGCATCGCGCTCTTCGTCGGCACCGTGCGCAACCACGACGGCGGCCAGGACGTCGGTGCGCTGGGCTATTCGTGCCACCCCTCGGCGCAGGACGAGATGCGCCGGGTGGCGGAGAAGGTCGTGGCGGGGTTCCCGGTCCGCGCACTGGCCGCTGTCCACCGTGTGGGTGAACTGGAGGTGGGCGATCTCGCAGTGGTGGTCGCGGTCTCCTGCCCGCACCGCGCGGAGGCCTTCGAGGCCTGCCGCAAGCTCATCGACGACCTCAAGCACGAGGTTCCGATCTGGAAGCACCAGCGTTTCTCCGACGGTACGGAGGAGTGGGTCGGCGCTTGCTGAGCGCAAACCGTCCGGGCGGATATCCACCCCGATTTGCGTAACCACACCCCTGCCATGAGCGTTGGTTCTGCAGATGGTTAATCTGCTGATCATTCGGTTGCGGTCGCTCATGGGGCAGGGAGGTCGTCATGGCAGCACTCGCCTGGTTGTTGATTCCGCTTTTCGCTGCGCTCGGTGCTGCGATATGGGGGAGCTGGGCCGCCCGCAATCGCACGACCGGCGACGTCACCGAGCTCGCCGGCTACGCCCGGTTCCGTGAGGCGATGGAGCGTTCGCACTCCACTTCCGAACCGGCCGAGCAGGTATCGAACGTCTGAGGCCACACCGGCCGTACGCAGTCGCCAATCAGCATTCCGTGGCCGTAGTCGCTGGTGCTGCCTGGATCCCTCGCCGCCCCCGGCCGCGGCCCACGTACGGACCGGCCCCGGCGGTGCACTGACAGGCCCTTCCCGTACTGTCGTTCCATGCCACGCCGCACCGCGACGATGCTCGCCTCCACCCTGATCCTGATCGCGCTGCTCTGCGCAGGCGTGCTGATCAAAGTGCCGTACTCGGAGATGTCTCCCGGGCCGACCGTGAACACACTCGGCGAGGTGGACGGTGCGCCCGTCCTGCAGATCACCGGGCACAAGACGTACGAGACCACCGGCAATCTCAACATGACGACGGTCAGGGTCACCGGCGCCGACTACCACATGAACCTCGTCGAGGCCGTCTCCGGATGGCTGGGCCACGACAGTGTGGTCGTGCCGCACGACACGCTGTACCCGGACGGCAAGACCGAGGAACAGTCGACGCAGGAGAACGCCGAGGAGTTCAGCCAGTCCCAGGAGAGCGCCAAGGTCGCGGCCCTCACCGAGCTGGGGATCCCGGTGTCGTCACGGGTCGTGGTCTCCACCGTCCTCAAGGACAGTCCCTCGCAGGGCAAGCTGCACGCCGGCGACGTGATCAAGGCCGTCGACGGCACCGCGGTCAAGCAGCCCGAGGACGTGGCGAAGCTCGTCACCAAGCACAAGCCCGGCCAGGACGTCACGTTCACGGTCATCCCGGCCAAGACCGCAGCAGCGGCCGAGAAGGCCGGCAAGGAGCCCGAGGGCACCGAGAAGATCACCATCGTCACCGAGAAGGCACCCAAGGAGAACCGGGCGATCGTCGGCATCCAGGCGGGGACGGACCACACCTTCCCGTTCGAGATCGACATCAAGCTCGCCGACGTGGGCGGCCCCAGCGCCGGTCTGATGTTCTCCCTCGGCATCGTCGACAAGCTGACCCCGGGCCAGCTGACGGGCGGAAAGTTCATCGCCGGCACCGGCACGATCGACGACAAGGGCAAGGTCGGGCCCATCGGCGGGATCAACATGAAGCTGGTCGGCGCGCGCAACGCCGGCGCACGCTACTTCCTGACCCCCGACGACAACTGCGAGGCGGCCGCCTCCGACACCCCGGACGGGCTCACGCTGGTGAAGGTCAAGACCATCGACGACGCCAAGAAGTCGCTGGAGAAGATCCGCACCGGGGACGCGGCCGCACTGCCGAGCTGCTCGGCAGGCTGACCGCGCCCCCGACGGGGCGGGACGGCGTGGTCAGGACTCGAAGGTCGCGGCCAGAGCCTCGGCCAGCCCCGGCACCAGGCCGGCGCCGGTGAGCACGTCGTTGGGCGAGTCCTTCTCCCGCAGGCGTACGGCCGACTCGCGGGCGCCGTCCCGAAGGACCGCCACGGTCATCCGCACCTCCTGCCGGTCGGGGTGCTTGGCCACCCACTTGGTCAGCTGGGTGTCGTTGAGACCCTCCGGTACGGAGGCCTCGGCGGACGGCGGCAGCATCAGCCGCTCGACCGTCATCGCGCACCCGACGACCGCGTCGGGCCAGGCGATCGTGGCGAGGAACTCGTCCAGTGCGGTACCTGCGGGAAGCTCCTCCTGCTCGATAGGGGTGAGTGCGGCGGTCGTCGAGCCGCCGTCGTCGAGGCCGAGCTGGGCGGCGAGTCCGGGCTCCTGGACCCGCAGCCGCGCGGTGTCGACGAGGGCGAAGAGCCGGGCGGGCTGGTCCCAGCCGAGGCCGGAGATGTACTCGTCGATTTCGAGCACGGCGACGGTGAGAGGGCTCGCGGCCATCGGAGGGCCTGAGGGGGAAACGTTGGGCATGGACAACATCCTGCCTCCTTCCGCCCCGGGAGCGGGAACTAGGTAAAGCCTCAGTAAGTTGCATAGGTGGGCTCTACGATCGCTGGGCCCGCTCCACACGACCGCGAACTTCGAGGTGCGCACGTTGGCTTTCCAGATGCCGGACCGCGGCGGAGGCCCGACCGGGCCACGGATCAGAGTCGGCCGCCCGTCCCGGCGCGCCCGAACCCTGCTCATGACACTCGGCGTCCTGGCGATCCTCGCCATGGCGTTCGTCATGTTCTCCGGGTTCTGGACGGACTGGCTCTGGTACAGGTCGGTCGGGTTCTCATCCGTCTTCACCACCACTCTGTGGACCAAGATCGGGTTGTTCCTCGTCTTCGGACTGCTGATGGCCCTCGCCATCGGCGTGAACATCTGGCTCGCGCACCGGCTCCGGCCGCCGCTGAGCGCGATGTCGCTGGAGCAGCAGAGCCTGGACCGCTACCGGATGAGTCTCGCCCCGTACAAGAAGTGGGTGCTGCTCGCGATCACCGCGCTCGTCGGTCTGATCGCCGGAGCGTCCGCCTCCGGCCAGTGGCGTACCTGGCTGATGTACGTGAACGGGGTGTCGTTCGGTCAGAAGGACCCCCAGTTCCACCTGGACGTGTCCTTCTACGCCTTCGACCTGCCGTGGTACCGCTTCCTGCTGGGATTCGGCTTCGCGGCGACCGTGCTCTCGCTGATCGCCGCCGCGCTGACCCACTACCTGTACGGCGGGCTGCGCATCACCAGCCCCGGCGCGCGGGCGACGGGTGCGGCCACCGGCCATCTCTCGGTGCTGCTCGGCATCTTCGTCGCGCTGAAGGCCGTGGCGTACTGGCTCGACCGTTACGGTCTGGCCGTGAAGTCGAGCGACTTCAAGGCCACGGACAACTGGACGGGCCTGCGGTACGTAGACGCCAACGCCTACCTGCCGGCGAAGACCATCCTGTTCTGCATCGCAGCGATCTGCGCCGTGCTGTTCTTCGCGACGCTCTGGCGCCGCACCTGGCAGCTTCCGGTGATCGGGTTCGGGCTGATGGTCCTCTCCGCGATCCTGATCGGCGGGCTCTACCCGGCGATCGTGCAGAAGTTCCAGGTCCAGCCGAACGAGCAGGCCAAGGAAGCCCCGTTCATCCAGAAGAACATCAAGGCCACGCGGGACGCCTACGACATCGATGACGCGAAGGTCACCGACTACGCGGGCAAGTCCACCACGGACGACGACACGAAGCTCCGTGCCAGCGCCGACGCCGCGGCCAGCTACCGGGTGATGGACCCCAACGTCGTCTCCCCGGCCTTCCAGCAGCTCCAGCAGAAGAGGAACTACTACCAGTTCCCCAAGACGCTGGACGTCGACCGCTACAAGGACGAGAGCGGCAAGGAGCAGGACACGGTCATCGGTCTGCGCGAGCTCAACCTCCAGGGCATCCCCAAGCGCAACTGGATCAACGACCACTTCACCTACACCCACGGTTACGGCGCGATCGCAGCCCTGGGCACCACCACGGGTACCAACCCGAAGGGGTCTCCCGACTTCATCGAGTCCGGTCTGCCGACCACCGGAGAGCTGGGCAAGTACCAGCAGGAGATCTACTACGGCGAGAAGACCGAGCAGTACTCCATCGTCGGCGGGCCCCAGAAGGAGCTCGACTACGAGGAGGACGGCGAGAAGACCACCAGCTACAAGGGCAAGAGCGGCGTCAGTCTCTCCAGCGCGTTCAACCGCGCGGCCTACGCGGTGGCTTTCAGCGAGCCGCAGATCCTGTACTCGGGAGCCATCGGCGACGGTTCGCGGATCCTGTACAACCGCACGCCCAAGGAGCGCGTCGAGGCGGTCGCCCCCTGGCTGACCATCGACGGCGACGCCTACCCGGCCGTGGTCGGCGGAAAGATCCAGTGGGTCGTCGACGCTTACACCACGACCAACGGCTACCCGTACGCCTCGCGTACGACGCTCGGTGACACTACGGCCGACTCGCTGACCACCAACCAGCGCGCGGTCGTCGCCCAGCAGAACCAGGTCAACTACATCCGCAACTCGGTGAAGGCCACCGTCGACGCGTACGACGGCAAGGTCACGCTGTACGAGTGGGACACCGAGGACCCGGTCCTCAAGACCTGGCGCAAGGCGTTCCCGGGGACCGTGGAGCCCAAGGCGGACATTCCGCAGGACCTCATGGACCACCTGCGCTACCCGCAGGACCTGTTCAAGGTGCAGCGTGAACTGCTCACCCGCTACCACGTCACGAGCCCCGCGCAGTTCTACAGCGGCAGTGACGCGTGGCAGGTCCCGGACGATCCGACCAACAAGGAGTCCGGCGCCGTCCCGCCGTACTACCTGAGCATAAAGATGCCGGATCAGGCGGCTCAGAAGTTCTCGCTGACGACGACGTTCACCCCCAAGGGGCGACCCGACCTCGGGGCGTTCATGGCGGTCGACGCCGATGCGGCCAGCAAGGACTACGGCACGATAAGACTGCTGAGAGTCACCACCACGGTGAAGGGCCCGGGCCAGGTACAGAGTGAGCTCAACGGCAACGACGACGTCGCCGAGTTCGTGAGAAACCTCAAGGGCACCGACTCCGACATCGAGTACGGCAACCTGCTCACGGTGCCGCTCGAAGGCGGGTTCCTCTACATCGAGCCGGTGTACACACGCGGTGGCACGCAGAACTATCCGCTGCTGCGCAAGGTCGCCGCCTCGTACGGATCGAAGATCGTCTTCGAGAACAGCCTCGGGGAGGCGCTCAACGCGGTCTTCGGGGTGGAGGGTTCCGACACGACCGAGCCACCGGCCGATACGACCGAGCCACCGGGTGACACCACGGAGCCGCCGGCCACCGGCGACGCCGCGCTGAAGAAGGCGATCGCCGATGCGCAGAAGGCCTACACGGCAGGTGAGACGGCCCTGAAGGAACAGGACTGGACCGCCTACGGCAAGGCCCAGGAGGAACTGCAGGACGCGCTGGAGCGGGCAGCCGCGGCCCAGCCCAAGTCCGGCAGTCCGAGCACGGCGGACGAAGCGAAGAAGCCGGCGGCGTCGGCCAGTGCCGACAGCGGTGGCTGAGTAACTCGGTAAAGCTCCACCCTCGCGTCGTGGTACGGTTTGAACACAACGACGCGGGGTGGAGCAGCTCGGTAGCTCGCTGGGCTCATAACCCAGAGGTCGCAGGTTCAAATCCTGTCCCCGCTACTGAAAAACGAAGGCCCGGATCCTCCAGGGGATCCGGGCCTTCGTCATGTCGTGGTGGCTTTTTTGTGCAGTCTGCGTGAAGTGCGGTTCATGGAGCGTGAGTTGGGCACGAGCGTGTTTGACTTGTCTCTCTGTGGGCATGTCGACAAAACGCTGAAGTGACCTCACTGGCCGCGATATACCAGGTGTACGCGGGTTGCGGGTGGTGCGACGATGGTATTTATGGGGGACAGGGCAACTCTGTTGGAGACAGGGCGGTTTGTGCAGCAACGCGTCCATCCGGCGGAAAGAATGGCGGATGTGGCATTTGCCGCTGCCGCCGCGCAGTACAACGACCACATCGAGACCGCCGAGACTGCGGAGTGTGCCGCGACCGTCGAGAGTGCAGAGACCGCAGAGACCGCCGACGGCGTGGAGAACGCCGAGAGTGCGGAGACCGCGGCGAGCGCGGACAACGCCGAGAGCGAGGCGCGCCACCGCCGTGCCGCCGACGCCGGGGACACGGCGTCGATGAGCGTTCTCGGCGCGCTGCTGCTGCGCCGGGGCGACCTGAGCGGTGCCGAGGCCTATCTGCGCGCGGCCACCGCCGACGGCGACCGCGCCGCGGCCAACAACCTGGGTGTCCTCCTGCACCAGCGCGGCTACGCGGACGAGGCGGCCGGCTGGTGGCGGATCGCGGCCGTCGCCGGCTCCGCCGCGGCCGCGCACGCACTCGGGCGCCACTACCGCGAGCGCGGTGACGAGCCCGGAGCCGAATACTGGCTGCGCCAGTCCGCCGAGCAGGGCCACGCGCTGGGGGCGTACGCCCTGGCCGACCTGCTCGAACACCGCAGCGACGTGGGCGCAGAGCGCTGGCTGCGCGCAGCGGCCGAGCAGGGCCACCGCGAGGCGGCGTACCGGCTGGCGCGGATGCTGGAGCGCAACGCGACGGACGATGCGCACGACGCGTTCGGCCGTCCCGGCCTCGGGCCCCGTACCGGACCCGAGTCCGAGACGCGCGCCGGAGCGCGCAGGGCCGCCGTGCGCAAGGACGACAGCCCGGTCGCGGGCCCCGACGCGGGACGCATGGGCGAGGCCGAGCAGTGGTACCGGCAGTCCGCCGCCCGCGGACACCGGCGTGCCGCTCTGCATCTCGGAGCCATCCTCGAACAGCGCGGCGAGCTCAAGGAGGCCGGTCGCTGGTACCTCATCGCAGCCAAGGCCGGCGAGGCGCGGGCCGCCTGCGCGCTCGGCTTCCTGCTGCGCGACGCGGGCGACCAGGAGAGCGCCGCCGTGTGGTGGCTGCGCGCCGCCCAGGACGGCGACGGCAACGCCGCCAACGCACTCGGCGCGCTGCACGCGGCCCGGGGCGAGCAGCAGACCGCCGAGCGCTGGTACCGCGCGGCGATGGACGCGGGCGACGTCAACGGCGCGTACAACCTCGGGCTGCTCTGCGCGGCCCAGGACCGTACGCCGCAGGCTGAGCAGTGGTACCGGCGCGCCGCCTACGCGGGTCACCGCGAGGCCGCCAACGCACTGGCCGTGCTCCTGCTCCAGGCGGGCGACGCGACGGGTGCGGAGCCCTGGTTCTCCAAGGCCGCCGAGGCGGGCAGCGTCGACGCCGCCTTCAACCTCGGCATCCTGCACGCCGGGCGGGACGAGGACCGTACGGCCCTGCTCTGGTACGAGCGTGCCGCGGCGGCCGGCCACACCGAGGCGGCGCTCCAGGTCGGCATGGCGCTGCTGCACCACGGCCATGAGCGCGAGGCCGAGCGCCATCTGCGCTGCGCGGCGGGCGGCGGCAGTCCGGAGGCCGCCTTCCGGCTGGCCGGGCTGCTGGACGCGCGCCAGCCGCCGCCCGGCCCGCCCGTGCTCGGCGAGCCCATGCCGGACAAGACCGAGTGCGAGGAGTGGTACGAGCGCGCCGCCGAGCAAGGGCACCGCCGCGCCCAGGTGCGCGTCGGCATGCTCGCCGCGGCCCGGGGAGACGTGGAGAGTGCCGGCCGTTGGTACCGGGAGGCCGCCGAGGCGGGCAGCCGCAACGGGGCCTTCAACCTCGGACTGCTGCTGGCCCGGGAGGGCAGCGAGCGCGAGGCCGCGCTGTGGTGGAGCCGCGCCGCCGATGACGGGCACGGGCGGGCCGCCCTGCGCCTGGCCCTGCTGGCCGCGCGCCGCGGTGAGCTCACCGAGGGGCAGCGGTGGTGTGCGCGGGCCGTCGAGCTGGGGCCCGCGGAGGTCTCGGAGCGGGCCGCGCGGCTGCGCGAAGCGCTGCACCAGGAGCTGACCGCGTAGCGAGTGCGGGGCGGGCTGCGGGGTGCCCGGTTCCGGGGCCGGGAGGCCCCGGAAAAGGGATTTGCGCTGGTCCAGGGCGTGACGTACTGTGGGGATCACAACGACGCGGGGTGGAGCAGCTCGGTAGCTCGCTGGGCTCATAACCCAGAGGTCGCAGGTTCAAATCCTGTCCCCGCTACTGAAGACAGAGGGCCGGATCCTGTAAAAGGATCCGGCCCTCTGTGTATGCCGGCCCTCTGTGCGTGCACGGCACGGGGCGGCCCCGCTCAGGGCTTGTGGCCCACCGCCTCCCCGTACATCGCCCGGTCCACAGCCTTGTCCTCCGGCACCGGAGTGCCCTCCGAGACGCCCGAGTCGGCATACGCTTTCTGCAACCGGTCCGTCGTGCCCTTCCGGATCTCCCAGTCCATCCGCATCGAAGGTGTCGACGTCAGGGTGGCCTCGTCGGTCTTCATCAGTCCGGCCAGTTCGGCGACGAAGGCGGGATCGGACTTGTAGTCGTCGGTGAAGTAGGTGTTCACCGTGCGGATGTAGGCCCGGAGGAAGGCGACGCCCGCGTCGGGGTCCTTGTTCAGCAGGTTGGGCCCGAAGAGCAGTCCGCCGAGCGGTTCTCCCACCGGCTGGCCGCCGAGGAAGGCGTACTTCTTGTCGCCGTCCACCTTCCGCCAGATCGGGTCGAGCAGCCAGGCGGAGTCGACGCCGCCGTTCTGCAGGGCGGTGAGCACGTCCGCGGAGCCGAGCTGCTGGAAACTGATCTTGTCGAGCCCGCCGCCGTGCTTCTTCAGCGAGGTGTCCATCGGGTACGCGATCACCGAGCCCTTGCCGATCATCGTGCCGAGCTTCCGCCCCGCCATGTCCACGTGATCGGCGCTCTCGCCGTCCTTGAGGCGCACCCAGAGACCGCTCTTCGAGCTCGGGTCGGGGGAGAAGTTGCCCGCGACCCACTTGATGGCGAAGCCGCCGTTGATGCCGTTCATCACGGCGGCCTCGGGCGCCGCCCACTGCGCGTCGACGTCCCCCTTGGCAAGCAGGGGCAGGGCGTCCGGGGTGGGGAGCACCTTCAGGGAGACGTCGAGGCCCTCCTTCTCGAACTCGCCCTTGGCGACCGCGACCTGAAGAGGAGCAACGTACTCCGCGCTGAGGGTGCCGGTGGCGACGGTGATCTTCCGCTTCTTCGCGAGCGGCTGGGCGGCCGGCGCGCCCTTGCCGCAGCGGGCGGGCTTGCGGTCGGGTGCGAGGTCAGAGGGGTCGGTCCAGCTGCCGGCGCCGCAGCCGGCGACGGGCTTGACCGTGCGGGGTGCGGCGTCCGAGGCGTCGGCGCCGTCCGACGAGTCGGTTCCGGCGCAGCCTGCCGCGCCGAGCAGGGAAGCCGCCACGAACACGACGGTGCGGGTGAAGGGGGTACGTGTACGCACAGTGCCTCCGTAAGGGGAGCGGGTGGATCCGTTCACGACTGACTGCGGCCGCGGTCGCGCGGGGCCCACGGGGTGAGCAGCCGGCCCGCGATCCGCACCACTTCGGAGAAGACGACGCCGAGCACCGCCACGCAGACGATGCCGACGAACATCACGTCGTTCTGGAACAGGGCGCGGGAGTCGAAGATCAGGTGCCCCAGCCCGTCGGCCGCCGCGATCTGCTCCGAGGCGACGATGACCAGGACCGCCACCCCCGCCGCGATCCGCGCACCGACGAGGACGGCGGGGAGCGAGGCGGGCAGCAGGATGTGCCGGAACATCTGCCAGGGCGAGGCGCCGAACACCTGCCCGGCGTCCCGGTGACCGGCCGGAACGGCGAGCACGGCCGCCATCGTCGAGATCCAGACGAAGAAGAAGACGGTGGTGGCGACCAGGGCGATCTGCGGCCCTTCGCCGAGACCGAACATATTGAGGAAGACCGGCAGCAGCGCCAGTTTCGGTACGACGTAGAGGGCGTCGAGCAGCGGTTCCAGCGCGGCCCGGACGAGCGCGAGGGAGCCCATCAGCAGCCCGAGGGCGTAGCCCGCGACCGTGCCGATCGCGTAGCCGCCGAGGACCCGCTTGAGCGTGGCCCACACGTCGGGCCACAGATCACCTTCGGCCGCGCGGTCCCAGCCGTCCGCGAGGATGGTGGAGGGCGCGGGGTAGACGCGGTCGTCGATCCAGGTCCTGGCGGCGGCCAGCTGCCAGAGCAGCACCAGGAGCAGTGGTACGGCGACGGCGAGCGCGATCTCCAGGGTGCGGCGCCTGCGGTGGGTGCGTACGGGATGGAGTTCCTGCGGCCCCGGCCTGCGGACCAGGACCTGCTCGTCGACGGTCGTGGACTTCACGGCTGTGCTCATACGGCGGCCGCCTCTCCGCCGACCTCGCCGCGCAGCAGTTCCCACAACTCGCTCTTCAGCGCGGTGAACTCGGGCTGCGAGCGGATGTCGCCGGTGCGCGGCCGGGCGAACGGCGGCCGGTGTTCGGCGATGATCCGGCCCGGTCTGGCGGACATCACCAGTACCCGGTCCCCGAGCACGATCGCCTCCTCCAGGCTGTGGGTGATGAACAGTGTGGTGGTGCGGGTGGTCTGGGTGAGGTCCAGCAGTTCGTCCTGCATGATCGTGCGCAACTGGGCGTCGAGCGCGGCGAACGGCTCGTCCATCAGCAGGATCTCGGGCTCGACGGCGAGTGCGCGGGCGATCGCCACCCGCTGGCGCATCCCGCCGGAGAGCTCGGCAGGGTAGGCGCCCGCGAAGTCGGCGAGCCCCAGCCGGGCCAGCCAGTCGCGCGCCCTGGTGTCGGCCACCCGGCGCGGCACACGCTGGATGTCGAGGCCGAAGCGGACGTTGGCGAGGACGGTCTTCCAGTCGTGGATCCCGTAGTCCTGGAAGATCATCGCGGCCGGGCGGGGCGACGTCGTACGGATGGACAGCTCACCGGCGCTGGGGCGCAGGAGTCCGGCCGCGATCCTCAGCAGGGTGGACTTGCCGCAGCCGGACGGTCCGACGATGCAGGTGAACTCGCCGGGCGCGATGTCGAGATCGACGGGGCCGAGGGCTGCCAGGGCCCGGGTGCCGCGCCCGAAGGACCGGGACAGGTCGCGGGCGCGGAGTTTGGGGGCGGTGGTCGGTGGCGCGGTTGCCGGGGGTGGGTTCGGGTGCGGGTCTCCCACGGGTCTCTCCTCGTGCACATCGAGGTGCACAGCCGTCGCGGGGGCGGCTGTGATCGCCGATGACGATATGACGACCCGTCAGATTCGGGAAGGGGGTGCGCGGGGAACGCGTGGACGGGGGCTTGTCGCGGGGCGCCCGGGCTCACACGAAAACGCCCTCACCGGTACGTCGGGTGAGGGCGGGGGCGGGGTTGTTCGGGGTCAGGCTGCCGCGGCGCAGTTCGGGCAGATGCCGCGGTATGTCATCTCGACGCCGGAGACCGTGAAGCCGAAGCGCTCGCCGGCCGGCAGGTCCGCGAGCGGATCGCCCGCCGGGTGCACGTCGCGGATGGCGCCGCACTTCGCGCAGACCAGGTGGTGGTGGGGGCGGTGCGCGTTCGGGTCGTAGCGCTTGGCCCGGCGGTCGGTGGAGACCTCGATGACCTCGCCGAGGGTCACCATCTCGCCCAGGGTGTTGTAGACGGTGGCGCGGGAGATCTCGGGCAGCTTGGCCACGGCCCGTGCGTGCACCTCGTCGGCGGTCAGGTGTACGTGATCCCCGTCGAGGACCTCGGCCACGACGCGCCGCTGCGCAGTCATGCGCCAGCCGCGTCCGCGAAGTCGTTCCAGCAGGTCACTCATGGGGGCAAGCCTAACAGTGGCGGGAGTCGGTTTCTGAACAGGTGTGGCTTTAGAGCTCACCTTGACTTGGACTTAGTCCATTGTAGGATCAGATACGACATAGGCCGGGACAGGCTGTGCTCGCCATGACGAATGTGCAGGAACGAACGGCATGACGAATGTGCAGGAACGACGCAGGAGGCGCACGTGACACAGGGACCGCTTACGACGGAGGCCGGCGCGCCGGTAGCCGACAACCAGAACAGCCAGACCGCGGGCGTCGGCGGTCCGGTTCTGGTGCAGGACCAGTCGCTGCTGGAGAAGCTTGCGCACTTCAACCGTGAGCGCATTCCGGAGCGTGTCGTGCACGCCCGGGGCGCCGGCGCGTACGGCACGTTCACGCTGACCCGTGACGTCTCGCAGTGGACGCGTGCAAGGTTCCTCTCCGAGGTCGGCAAGCAGACCGAGACCTTCCTGCGCTTCTCCACGGTCGCCGGCAACCTCGGCTCGGCCGACGCGGTGCGCGACCCGCGCGGATTCGCGCTGAAGTTCTACACCGAGGACGGCAACTACGACCTCGTCGGCAACAACACCCCGGTGTTCTTCATCAAGGACGCCATCAAGTTCCCCGACTTCATCCACACCCAGAAGCGGGACCCGTACACCGGCTCGCAGGAGGCGGACAACGTCTGGGACTTCTGGGGTCTGTCGCCCGAGTCCACCCACCAGGTGACCTGGCTCTTCGGCGACCGGGGAATCCCGGCCACGCTGCGCCACATGAACGGGTTCGGATCGCACACCTACCAGTGGAGCAACGAGGCCGGCGAGGTCTTCTGGGTCAAGTACCACTTCAAGACCGACCAGGGGATCAAGAACCTCACCCAGGACGAGGCGAACAAGCTCGCCGGTGAGGACCCGGACAGCCACCAGCGCGATCTGCGCGAGTCCATCGAACGCGGCGACTTCCCGTCCTGGACCGTGCAGGTCCAGATCATGCCGGCGGCCGAGGCGGCGACCTACCGCTTCAACCCGTTCGACCTCACCAAGGTGTGGCCGCACGCGGACTACCCGCTGATCGAGATAGGAAAGCTGGAGCTCAACCGGAACCCGGAGAACGTCTTCGCCGAGACCGAGCAGTCGATCTTCAGCCCCGCGCACTTCGTGCCCGGTATCGGTCCGTCCCCGGACAACATGCTCCAGGGCCGCCTCTTCGCGTACGGCGACGCGCACCGCTACCGCGTCGGTATCAACGCCGACCACCTGCCGGTCAACCGCCCGCACGCCACCGAGGCGCGCACCAACAGCCGTGACGGGTACCTGTACGACGGCCGTCACAAGGGCGCGAAGAACTACGAGCCGAACAGCTTCGGCGGGCCGTTCCAGACCGACCGCCCCCTGTGGGAGGCCACCCCGGTCACGGGCGCCACGGGTACGCAGGAGGCGCCGAGCCACGCCGAGGACAACGACTTCGTGCAGGCCGGGAACCTCTACCGGCTCTACTCCGAGGACGAGAAGAGCCGGCTGATCGACAACCTCGCCGGGTTCATCGCGAAGGTCTCGCGCGACGACATCGCCGAGCGCGCGATCAACAACTTCCGCCAGGCCGACGGCGACTTCGGCAAGCGGCTGGAAGCGGCCGTGCAGGCCCTGCGCGGCTGAGACCGGCCACGCCCGCGGGGTGGGGCAGCGAATCCGCTGCCCCACCCCGCGTTTGCGTGTGCGCTCCCTCACCGGGCGGGCCGGTGCACATCCCCTGCACCACGTCGGCGTACAGCCGGTGGCCAACGACGCTCATCGAAGCCCTCCGGGCGACGTGACGGGGCTCGGCGAGTCCGCTCCGTCAGTGGGCGGCCCGGCCGTTCGTCCGTACGGCCCGCGGCCGTCAGCCGACCAGCTCCACCGGATGGCGCCTGGCCGGTGCCCAGCAGCGGATGATGTCGCGCACCGAGACGATGCCGACCGGTCCGTCGCCGTCCAGCACGATCAGATGCCGGAAACCGCCGTGCGTCATGGCCTCGGCGGCCTCCTCCAGGGTCCAGGTGGGTGCGGCGAAGACCACATCGGTCGTCGTGTGGGTGGAAGCGGTCTCCACGTCGGGGTCCTGCCCCGATCCGACCGCGTTGAGGATGTCGCGCTCGGTGATGATGCCGAGCCCGCAGGTGTCCGGATCGTGGACGACGGCTGCTCCGATCCGGCGCGCCGACATCAGCCGGGCGGCCTGGCGGAGGGTATGGGCCGGGCCGATGGTGAGGACCATCGTGCTCATGGCGTCTCGGACGAGCATGAAGGGAGCCACCTCCTTCGCGAAGCGACTCTGTGAGTCGATTCACAAGTTCACAAGTGGGGGGACTCTTAGAGTTGCACCGATGAGGGACGGCAACAAGGGGGAGCGGAGATCGTTCGAGGGGCGTGCGGTGGTGCGGCACGCCCCTCGTCGGTCCCGTGTGTCCGCTCAGGCCCGGACGGCCCGTCGCGGCACGGGTCAGTAGCGCTGGTTCAGGTAGCCGAGCAGTTCGTGGTGGAGTGTTCCGTTCGAGGCCGCGGCATTTCCGCCGCCCGGTCCGGCGACCCCGTCCAGGCTGGTGAACCGGCCACCCGCCTCCTGGACGATGATCGCGTTCGCCGCCATGTCCCAGAGCGAGAGCTCCGGCTCGGCGCAGATGTCGACGGAACCCTCGGCGACCATCATGTACGGCCAGAAGTCCCCGTATCCACGCGTGCGCCAGCAGGCCCGGGTCAGGTCCATGAAGCCGTCCAGCCGGCCCTGCTCCTCCCACCCGCTCAGCGAGGAGTACGCGAACGAGGCGTCCGCGATCCGCTCCACCTTCGACACGTGCAGACGGGTCGCGGAGGTCAGGCTCCGGCCGGAGAACGCCCCCGCCCCCTTCGCCGCCCACCAGCGCCGCTGCAGCGCGGGCGCGGACACCACGCCGACCACCGGCTGGAACCCGTCCTCACCGGCTTCCATCAGCGAGATCAGCGTCGCCCAGACCGGCACGCCGCGTACGTAGTTCTTGGTGCCGTCGATCGGGTCGATCACCCAGCGGCGTGGACCGGTCCCCTCGATCCCGTACTCCTCGCCCAGGATCGCGTCGCGCGGTCGTGCCCGATGGAGGTGCCCGCGGATCAGCTCCTCGGCGGCCTTGTCGGCCTCGCTCACCGGCGTCATGTCCGGTTTGGTCTCGACCTTGAGGTCCAGAGCCTTGAACCGGTCCATCGTCGTCGCATCGGCGGCGTCCGCCAGCACGTGGGCGAGGCGCAGATCATCGTGGTAATCGGGCATGCCGTCACAGTATCCACCGCCGGTGCTCCGGAGCCACAGGGCCCCGGAGGCTGCCGGGACCCTTGACAGTGCGGGGGAGCGCCTCAACTCTGAAACGCAGACCTCGGTGGGGGAGGCGGCGATGCCGACAGCACGGGACGTACTGCTGGACGCGGCCCACACGGCCCTGGTGGCCCGGCCCTGGCACGCCGTACGGATGGTCGACGTGGCCGCGGCCGCCGGGGTGTCCCGCCAGACGCTCTACAACGAGTTCGGCAGCAAGGACGGACTGGCCAGGGCCCTCGCCCGGCGAGCCGCCGACAGCTATCTGGCCGGTGTCGAACGGGCGTTGGGATCCGCAGGCGGCGCGGGCGACAGGCTGGCCGCCACAGCCGCCTGGACGGTGCGCGCGGCGCGGGCGAATGCCCTGGTCAGGGGGCTGCTCACGGGGTGCTGGGGTGAGCGGTTACCCCGCCCGGCCGCCTCGGTGCGGCGCTCCGCGTCCACCGTGCCGGCCCAGCGCCGGGCGGATGCCGGACCACCGACCCCCGCCGAGCTCCTGGGCCAGGTCAGGGACCGTGCGGTGGCCGCGCTGGACGAGGGGCACCCGCCTCACGACCGGGCGGCCCTGGCCATGGTGTGCGAGCTCGCTCTGCGGCTCGCCCTGTCCTACGCGTTGGTCCCGCCGCCCGCCGGCGTGGCGGGGGACGGGGTGCCACTGGTACGGGACGTCGTGGACCGGCTGCCGGACGTGGCGGCCTGAGCGCGGTGGGGGAGCCGCCGGCGGGCGGACCGTCAGTGGGACGAGCCGGAGAGCTGGAGCCCGATCACGCCGAGGATCACCAGTGAGATCGAGACCAGCTTGAGCGTGGAGACGACGTCGTCCAGGAAGACCATGCCGTAGATCGCGGTGCCCGCCGCGCCGATGCCGGTCCACACCGCGTAGGCGGGCCCGACGTCGAGCTTCTTCAGCGACATGGTCAGCAGGCCGAAACTGCCGAGGGCGAAGATGCAGAAGGCGATGGTCGGCCAGAGCCGGGTGAAGCCGTGCGAGAGCTTGAGGCAGACCGCGAAGCCGGTCTCCAGAAGTCCCGCGACCACGACCAGCAGCCACGCCATCGTCAGTGCCCCTCCCGCGTAGGTGACCGCCTTGTACCGCTGGATGTGATTATGCACTTACCAACGGCGGGTGATCGCAAACGTGGCGGGGCCAGTCGTCTTCCCGTCGCTCCCCGTGAACACCGGGGCCCTGGACGCCTTGCCGGACCCGGGGGCCCGGGACGCCGGGGCCCCCGGGACACCGGGGTCAGTCGCCCTCGCGTCGCTCCCGCGTGGACAGCAGCCGGCGCAGCGAATCCAGCCGTGCCGGATCGGCGTGCCCCGCCGCGACCCAGGCGTCCAGCGCACATTCCGGCTGCTGGCTGTCGTGGGTGCAGCCGCGCGGGCACTCCTCCGTGCCGGGCTGCAGATCGGGGAAGGCGTTGATGACCCGGGACGGGTCGATGTGGTGCAGGCCGAAGGAGCGGACACCGGGGGTGTCGATCACCCAGCCCCGGTAGTCCGGAAGCGGGAGTGCCAGCGCCGACGTCGTGGTGTGGCGGCCTCGTCCGGTGACCGCGTTGACGACCCCGGTGGTGCGGCGCCTGTCCTTCGGTACGAGGGCGTTGACCAGCGTGGTCTTCCCTACACCGGAGTGCCCGACGAAGGCGGTCACCCGGTCGTTCAGCTGCGCGCGGACCCGCTCCGCCGCGTCGCCGTTCTCCAGCTCCTCGCGGTTGGTGACGATGAACGGCACGCCCAGCGGGGTGTACGCCTCCAGCAGCTTGTCCGGGGAGGCCAGATCGGACTTGGTCAGCACCAGGAGGGGGGAGAGCCCGCCGTCGTACGCGGCGACCAGACAGCGGTCGATCATGCGCGGGCGCGGTTCCGGATCAGCCAGCGCGGTGACGATCGCCAGCTGGTCGGCGTTGGCCACGACGACCCGCTCGAACGGGTCGTCGTCGTCCGCCGTCCGGCGCAGCACCGTCCGGCGCTCACCGATCCGGACGATCCGGGCGAGGGTGTCCTTCTCGCCGGACAGGTCGCCGACGATGGAGACGGTGTCGCCCACCACCGCGGCCTTGCGGCCCAGCTCACGGGCCTTCATCGCGACGACCGTGCGGCCCTCGACGAGACAGGTGAGGCGGCCGCGGTCCACGGTGAGGACCATGCCCTCCTCGGCGTCCTCGTGCTTGGGACGGATATGCGTACGAGGCCGGTTGCCCTTGCGGTTGGGGCGGACCCGGATGTCGTCCTCGTCGGGGTTCTTGCCGTAGCGGCGCATGTCTCAGGCCCCGAGCATTCCGGTCCACATCTGCGGGAAGTCGGGCAGGGTCTTGGCGGTCGTCGCCACGTTCTCGATCTCCACTCCGGGGACGGCAAGGCCGATGATCGACCCCGCGGTGGCCATCCGGTGGTCGTCGTACGTATGGAAGGTACCGCCGTGCAGCGGTCGCGGCCGGATGTGAAGTCCGTCCGCGGTCTCGGTGACGTCGCCGCCCAGCTCGTTGATCTCCTTGGTGAGCGCGGCCAGCCGGTCCGTCTCGTGCAGGCGCAGATGGGCGACGCCGCTCAGGGTGGAGGGGGAGTCCGCCAGGGCCGCGACGGCCGCGATGCCCGGGGTCAGCTCGCCGACCTCGCCGAGGTCGACGTCGATGCCGTGGATCCGGCCCGAGCCGGTGAACGTGAGCCCGTGCTCGGTCAGCTCGCAGCTGCCGCCCATCGCGGTGAAGATCTCGCGCAGCGCGTCACCGGGCTGCGTGGTGCGCAGCGGCCAGTCCGGAATGGTGACCCGGCCACCGGTGACCAGTGCCGCGGCCAGGAACGGCTGGGCGTTGGAGAGGTCCGGCTCCACGGTCAGGTCACGGCCGAGCAGCGCCGAGGGGGAGACCCGCCAGACGTTCGGCTCGCCGCCCGTCTCCGGCTCGTCGACCTGGGCGCCGACGGCCCGCAGCATGTCGACCGTCATCCGGATGTGTGGCATCGAGGGGAGCCGGGCGCCGGTGTGACGTACCTCGACGCCCTGGTTGAAACGCGGCGCCGACAGCAGCAGCGCCGAGACGAACTGGGAGGACGAGGAGGCGTCGATCGCCACCGGCCCGCCGTCCAGCGCTCCGCCGCCGTGCACGGTCATCGGGAGGGAGCCGCGGCCGTCGTCGTCGATCCGGGCGCCGAGCACACGCAGGGCGTCGATCACCCCGGTCAGCGGGCGCTCGTAGGAACGGGGGTCGCCGTCGAAACGGACCGGGCCGTTGGCCAGGGTCGCCACCGGGGGCAGGAAGCGCATGACCGTACCGGCGTTGCCCACGTCGACGGTCACGGGGCCGTGCAGGCCGGCCGGGATCACCCGCCAGGCCTCGCCCGAACCGTCCGGGCCGCCGGCGACGGACGAGCTGGAGGACACCGTCTCCTCGATGCCGACGCCCATCGCGCGCAGCGCCTCGGCCATCAGCAGGGTGTCGCGGGAGCGCAGCGGGCGGCGCAGCCAGCCGGGCTCGGATGAGAGTGCGGCGAGCACCAGTGCGCGGTTGGTGACCGACTTCGATCCGGGCACGGTGACGGTCGCGTCGACGGCTCCGCTCGCGTGAGGGGCGGGCCAGAGGGCGGGGTGCACGGAACTTTCGGTCATGGAGCTCACTTTAGTGGCTCATCGCAACCCAGGATTTTGATCAAAAGCAACGAAACCGGTGCGTAATGCAGGAGTGGTAGGGGATGAAGCTCACACACCCAGCAGCCAGCGGCCGCCGCCGATGAGTGAGCAGAGCGACACCGCGTGGAACAGGAACAGCCACAGCACGGGCGGCACGTCCGTCAGCCGGGCCAGCTGGTCCGCGTCCGAGTCCGGCGCTCCGCCGTGCCTCCGCTTGGACTGCAGCTCGAACGCCGGGCGCACGCCGCCCAGCAGCAGGAACCAGACCGCGCTGTAGGCGAACAGCGACTGCCAGGCGGGCGAGGCCAGCCACGACATCAGCAGGAAGAGCGAACCGGTGAGGATCACCGTCAGCGCCCCGTACACATTGCGGATCATCACCAGCATCACCGCGAGCAGCGCCGTGGCCACCCACAGCAGCAGCGTGATCCGGCCGTTCACCAGCAGCCAGGCACCGCCCAGCCCCAGCAGCGAGGGCGCGGTGTAGCCCGCCGCCGCGGTCAGGACCATGCCGATCCCGGTCGGCTTGCCGCGGCTCACCGTCAGTCCGCTGGTGTCCGAGTGCAGCCGGATGCCCGAGAGCTGCCGGCCGGTGAGCAGGGCGACCAGCCCGTGGCCGCCCTCGTGGGCGATGGTGATCGCGTTGCGTGACAGCCGCCATATGAAGTTCGGTACGACGGCGACGAGCGCCGCCGTGGCGGTCACCACGACCAGCCACTGCTCCGGGGCGGGCTGGGTGCCGACGATGCGCTCCCACAGGTTGCCGATATCGGTGCTGTCCATGGCGTGGGCGGCTCCTTGCGCTGTTGGCATCCGGTCGGGATGACGATCGTGGCAGTCTGGCACTTATGTGCGGACGGTATGCAGCGAGTCGGCGGCCCGAGGATCTGACCGGACTCTTCCAGGTGGAGAAGTGGGAACCGGCCGAGACGCTGGAACCCGACTACAACGTGGCGCCGACCAAGGAGGTCTACGCCGTACTGGAACGTCCGGTGAAAGACGCCGATGACCAGCGTCCGGTTCGCCAGCTGCGCGCCCTGAAATGGGGGCTCGTCCCCTCCTGGGCCAAATCACCGGAGGGCGGCGCCCGGATGATCAACGCCCGCGCCGAGACGATCCACGAGAAGCCGTCCTTCCGCCGCCCCTTCGTCTCCCGGCGCTGCATCCTGCCGGCCGACGGCTATTACGAGTGGGTGACCGGTACCGAGGAGCGGCAGCTGGAGGAGAAGGGCCGCAGGAAGCGCCCCCGCAAGCAGCCGTACTTCGTGACCCCCGCCGACGGATCGGTCTTCGCCATGGCCGGTCTGTACGAGTTCTGGCGTGACCGGACACTGCCGGACGACCATCCCCAGGCCTGGTGGGTCACCTGCTCGGTGATCACGACCGAGGCGGAGACGAGCCCGCTCGCCGTCGCGCCCGCCGAGGGGCCGGCCGCGCTCGCCGACATCCACCCCCGGATGCCGCTGATGCTGACCCCGGACCGCTGGGACGACTGGCTGGACCCCTCCCGCACCGACGTCGAGGAACTGCGGGGGCTGCTCACGCCCCCGCCCGGCGGCCTGATGCGGGCCTATCCGGTGGCGACCGCCGTCAGCAACGTCCGCAACAACGGTCCCGAGCTGCTGGAGGAGTTGGCGGCACCCGAGGTGAGCACCCTCTTCTGACACCGGGACTGCGCCGGTACCGGCCCGGCCGGACCGGTCTTGGTTGGATGGCTGTTGTGAAACCCACCGGCACAGCACCGCACACCGAGACGGTCGACACCGACACCGGGACCGCCCGGATCACCTGGGCCCCCGCACGCGACCCGCGCCTCCTGCTCGCGCTCGGCCACGGAGCCGGTGGCGGAATCGAGGCCCGTGACCTGCGGGCCCTGGCCGCCGCGCTGCCCGCGCAGGGGGTGAGCGTCGCCCTGGTGGAGCAGCCCTGGCGGGTCGCCGGGAAGAAGCTCGCGCCCGCCCCGAAGACCCTGGACACCGGCTGGCGCGGCCTGTGGCCGGCGCTGACGGCCCCCGGGCTCCCGGTCGTCGCCGGCGGGCGCAGCGCCGGGGCCAGGGTGGCCTGCCGCACCGCGGCCGGGCTCGGCGCCCGCGCGGTTCTGGCGCTCAGCTTCCCGTTGCACCCCCCGGGCCGCCCGGAGAAGTCCCGCGCGGACGAACTCCTGGCCGCCGGTCTCCCCACTCTCGTCGTCCAGGGCGGCAACGACCCGTTCGGCAGGCCCGCCGAATTCCCTCCGGGGGAGTACCGGATGGCCGAGGTGCCGCACGGGGACCACGGCTTCGCCGTACCGAAGAAGTCGGGACTGACCGAGGTCCGGGCCATGGAGATCCTCACCACGTCCGTGGCCGGATGGCTGGCCGGAATCGGCTGAACCGGTACGGGCTCCGGACCCGGGAATGTTGGACGGGGGGCCACTGTTGTTCGGGACGTCGGTACACCAACGTCGTATGTGGAGAGGGAGTCCGTCGCATGGGTTCGACCATCTGCCCGCGTCGCTCGAACGCCGCTGACCTGGAGTGGACGGTGCTGCATGCGGCCAAGACCACTCCCGAGCGGGCCATGAGCGGATCGGATCGACAGCCCGCGTCGGACCAAGGTCGACTATTCTCCGATTCGAGCGGGTCCGGTTTCGGCTCCGCCACAGCGTTGGAGGAGGTGGGTCCGGTCACTGGGACCGACACAGGGACCGACGACGGCCGCCCGCAGGAGACGACCGCCGAGCGCAACGCGCGCTTCGAGCGTGACGCCCTCGGTTTCCTCGACCAGATGTACTCGGCCGCGCTGCGCATGACGCGCAACCCCGCGGACGCCGAGGACCTGGTCCAGGAGACGTACGCCAAGGCGTACGGCTCCTTCCATCAGTTCCGTGAGGGCACCAACCTCAAGGCGTGGATGTACCGCATCCTCACGAACACCTTCATCAACTCGTACCGCAAGAAGCAGCGCGAACCCCAGCGCAGTGCCGCCGAGGAGATCGAGGACTGGCAGCTTGCCCGTGCCGAGTCGCACATGTCGACCGGTCTGCGCTCCGCCGAGTCCCAGGCCCTCGACCATCTGCCCGACTCCGATGTGAAGTCTGCGCTGCAGGCGATCCCCGAAGAGTTCCGCATCGCGGTTTATCTTGCCGATGTAGAGGGCTTTGCCTACAAGGAGATCGCGGACATCATGGGGACTCCCATCGGTACGGTGATGTCCCGACTGCACCGGGGCCGCCGTCAACTGCGCGGCATGCTGGAGGACTACGCCCGTGACCGCGGGCTCGTCCCGGCGGGCGCCGGTGAGTCGGACGATCGGAAAGGCTCGGGCTCATGAGCTGCGGAGAGCCGCACGAGACGGAGTGCGCTGAGGTACTCGATCACCTCTACGAGTTCCTCGACCGGGAGATGCCCGACAGCGACTGCACCAAGTTCGAGGTGCACTTCGGCGAGTGCTCCCCCTGCCTGGAGAAGTACGGGCTGGAACAGGCCGTGAAGAAGCTGGTCAAGCGCTGCTGCGGTCAGGACGACGTGCCGTCCGACCTGCGCTCGAAGGTGATGGGGCGGATCGACCTGATCCGGTCCGGGCAGGCGGTGCCGGAACAGGACGTCACGGTCTCCGACACCGAGCTGCCTGCCGCGGCCAAGGAGTGACGCATCACCCGAACGTGCTAACCGCAGCCGTCGGCACTCGGCCGGGACGCCCAACTCGCTAGCCTGACGCCTTCATTGGCGATGCTGGGGGGCGGGCGGAACGGGTGAGAGCCACACGCGGCGCGGCGCGGGCGTACATCCTGGCCGTCGCGCTCGGCGCCGCCCTGTGTGTCCTGCCCGCGCTGCGTCCCGGCGCGGGCACCCCGTGGACCACCCTGGGACTGCTCGCCGGGCTCTACCTCGTCTGCGAACTGCCCGGCCGCTGCCCCTTCTTCGGCAGCTCCGTGCCGATCAGCGCCGGATCGTTCTTTCCCCTGCTGCTCGTGGCGGCCTTCCTGCTGCCGCCCCCGGCCGCCGCGCTGGTGGCGATCCCGGGCTCGCTCGTCGGCCGGGTGGAGCCGCCCGCCGCCGCGCGCCGGATCTGGCGGGCCGGCCGGCTGCCCGTCACCGTCTGGGCGGCCTCGTCCGTGCACTCCCTGCTCGGCGGTCCCGCGGCGCTCGGCGGCCCCGGGCCCGGGCGGCTGCCCGACCTCCCGTACGCCCTGCTGCCCGCCTGCGCCGCCGCGCTGGCCTTCAGCCTCGTACTGACCCTCCTGGACGGGTCCATCCTCGCCGCGGCCGAACAGCTGCCCCTGAGACGTGCCTGGAGCGGGCTGCTGCCGCGCTCGCTGGGACCGCACCTGGTGCACGGCCTCGCGGGGCTGATGATGGCGATCCTCTGGAACAGCTCGTACGGGCCGCCGGCCGCGCTCTTCGTCCTGCTGCCGATGTACATCTCCTGCTGGGTCTTCGCCCAGTACCACCGCGAACACGCCGCGCACCGCGCCACGATCAGGGCCCTGGTGCAGGCCGTCGACATCAAGGACACCTACACCAGGGGGCACAGCGAGCGGGTGGGGCGCGCGTCCGTGCTCATCGCCCAGGAGCTGGGCATGGCGCAGGAGCGGATCGAGGTGCTCCGGTTCGCCGGCATCCTGCACGATGTCGGAAAGCTCGGTGTGCCGACGCGGGTGCTGCGCAAGGACGGGCCGCTGACGCCGGAGGAACGCCGGGTGATCGAGCTGCACCCGGAGTACGGACACGAGATCGTCCGCGGCATCGGCTTCCTCGGTGAGGCCCGGGCCGCGATCCTGCACCACCACGAACGGCTCGACGGCAGCGGGTACCCGTACGGGCTGACCGGCCGCCGGATCCCAGAGTTCGCCCGCGTCGTCGCCGTGGCTGACGCGTTCGACGCGATGACTTCCACCCGCTCCTACCGGCCGGGCCGCCCGGTGCCGGTGGCCGTGGCGGAGCTCAAGCGCTGTGCCGGCACCCAGTTCGATCCGCAGATGGTCCGGGCGCTGGCGCGGGGTCTGGAACGGCACGGGTGGTCGGGGGCGGCGACGGCCGTGACGGCGGACGAGGCGCGGGTCCCGCCGCCGCGGGCCGAGGGCGCGGACGATGTCCGGGGCGGGGGCACCGGGGCCGTCCGGGGGCCGGCCTGTCCTCAGCCGCCGGAGGGGCTCGACGCGGGTGCTGCGTCTTCGCCGGCAGGGCTGCCGGACAGGCCCCGGTGAGCCCGCGGTGGGTCCGGCTGCCGCCCGCCGTCCTGGCGGTACGCGGCGCCGCGCTCGCGCTCGCCGCCGCCGGGCTCGGGCACACCCTCTGGCACGGCGTCCGTGAACCCGGTCACGCCCTCGCCTTCGGGGTGCTCGTCACAGTCGGTGAGCTGGCCCGCTGGGGCGCCCAGCCGGGGGAGCGGGAGCCCGCGCCGCTCGGTGCCGCAGGCGCACTCGCCTACGCCCTGCTCGGGAGCAGCGGCGGGGAGCCCACCAGCCACGGTGCCCTCCAGGTGATCGCCGTGCTCGTCGCGGCGCAGCTCGTCGCCTCCGTGCCCCATGTCGCGCGCGGCAGCGGGCCCGGCCCCGACCAGGTGGCCCGCCGGATCCTGACCGTGGCGTTCGCGGCAGTCTGTTTCCAGCCGCTGTACAACTCCGGCCGCTGCGCGAGCTGGTTCGGTGACGGCCCGGACTACGCGGCCTTCCTGCTCGTGCTGCTCGGCCTCACCGCCCTGTGCGACGCCGTGCTGGGCGCCCTGCTGCTGCGGGCCCGCACACTGCCGCGCAGCCTCCGCGCGGTGGGCGCCACCCCCGTCCCGTACGGACCGCTGCTGCGCGACGAGCTGAGGGCGCTGAGGGGCATCGGATCGGCGGTCTGCGCGACCGGCGCGGTGATGGCGCTCGGGGTCGCCGTGGCCGGTCTGTGGGCGCTGCCCGTCCTGTGCGTACCGCTGCTGCTCACCCAGGTCTCCTTCCGCCGGTTCGCCGCCGTGCGGACCACCTACCGGCAGACCATCGCCTCGCTCGCCCGGTCCACCGAGATCGCCGGGTACACCCCTCCCGGCCACGCCCGCAGGGTGGCGGCGCTCTGCACGGCCGTCGGGCGCGAGATGGGCCTCTCCGGGCCCGAGCTCACCGTCCTGGAGCACGCGGCGCTCATGCACGACATCGGCCAGCTCTCGCTCGTCGATCCGGTGCCGGCCGGGGCGACCGCCGTCCTGCCGGCCGCAGAGCAGCGCCGGATCGCTCTGCTGGGCGGTGCGGTGGTCCGGCAGACCGGGGTGGACACGGAGGTCGCCGTCGTCGTGGAGCAGCAGGCGGACCCCTACCGGGAGCAGCCGCTGGCCGCCAGGATCGTCCGGGCGGTCAACGCATACGACGACCTGTGCGGGGAAGGTCTCAGCGGGCCGCTCGGCGCACTGGAACAGCTCAGGCTCGGGACCGGCCGTGATTACCAGCCCCAGGTCGTGGAGTCGCTCGCCAGGGTTCTGGCCAGGGGCGGTCTGACCCCCGTCCCACCTGGGTAACCCATGGGTAATGAGCGGGCGTCCGGCCGGGCATGGTTGGATGCGAAGAGAGCGGAAAAACGAGGGTGTCCAGTCGGGACAGGCGGGAATCGTGAGGATCTTCGGGAAGGTACGGCATCGGCCCTCCGCCTCTTGGCGGCAGGCCACGGACCGCGCGTTCACGCTGATCGGCGACGGCCGGTACGAGGACGCGGGCGCACTGCTGACGCGCGCGGCGGATTTGGAGCCCTGGCTCTCGGAGTCGTGGTTCAACCTGGCGCTGCTGCACAAGTTCCGGCACGACTGGGAACAGGCGAGGGCCGCGGGCCTGCGGGCTGTCGCGCTGCTGGACAAGCAGTCCGGCGCTCCTGACTGGTGGAATGTGGGGATCGCCGCCACCGCGCTGCAGGACTGGCCGCTGGCCCGCCGGGCCTGGCAGGCGTACGGGCTGAAGGTGCCCGGCGGCGGGCAGCAGACACCGGCGTCGGGCAGTGAGCCCGTCGGCATGGAGCTGGGCAGCGCGGCCGTGCGGCTGTCGCCCGAGGGCGAGGCCGAGGTCGTCTGGGGCCGCAGGCTGGATCCGGCACGGATCGAAGTGCTGTCGATCCCGCTGCCGTCGTCCGGGCGGCGCTGGGGCGAGGTCGTGCTGCACGACGGGGTCCCGCACGGCGAGCGGATCACCGCGGCCGGGCCCTCGTACCCCGTGTTCGACGAGATAGAGCTGTGGGCCCCGTCTCCCGTCCCCACCTGGGTGGTGCTCCTCGAAGCGGCCACCGAGGCGGACCGGGACGCGCTGGAGCAGCTGGCGTCCGACGCCGGCTTCGCCGCCGAGGACTGGTCGTCGTCCGTCCGGCTGCTGTGCCGGGCCTGTTCGGAGAGCCGGATGGAGAGCGACGAGGGCGACGGCGAGCACCTCGACCCGCACGACCACAGCGAGCCGGGCCATCCCGGTCCGCTGGGCCACCGCACCGCCGGCGAGCTGTGGGTGCCGGAGCGCGAGTGCGGTCTCGCGGCCCCTGCGGGGCTGGTGCGCGGGCTGCTCGACGGCTGGGTGGCGGACAGCCCGGACAGCCGTGAGTGGCGGGATCTCGAAGAAGTCTGCTGACAGCTGCCCGCACGACCTCATCCACGGTTGGCAGCGGTGTCGCGGGAGGTCGTTAGGCTGTACGCGCACCGATTCCGGTGCTCGGGTGCCCGGGTTCTCGCGAGCCGCGGATCCCGGGGTCCAGGTTGTGAGGAAGGCGTACGGCGGACATGGCGCAGCAGGAGACGGACGAGCAGATCAGCGTCGACGAGGAAGGTTTCCTCATCGACACCGAGGACTGTGAGGCGCGTGAGGCGGCACACCGCGAGCGCGGCACCTCCCGCCCGATCACGGTCGTGGGCAATCCGGTCCTGCACAAGGAGTGCAAGGACGTCACCGCGTTCGACGACGAGCTGGCCCAGCTGATCGACGACATGTTCGCCAGCCAGCGGACGGCGGAGGGCGTGGGCCTGGCCGCCAACCAGATCGGGGTCGACCTCAAGGTCTTCGTCTACGACTGCCCGGACGACGACGGGGTCCGGCACACGGGCGCCATCTGCAACCCGGTGCTCGACGAGCTGGCGCCCGAGGAGCGCGTCCTGGACGACTCCAACGAGGGCTGCCTCTCGGTCCCGACGGCGTACGCCTCGCTGGCCCGCCCGGACTACGCGGTGGTGCGCGGCCAGGACGCCAAGGGCAACCCGGTCAAGGTGCGCGGCAACGGCTACTTCGCCCGCTGCCTCCAGCACGAGACGGACCACCTGTACGGATACCTGTACATCGACCGGCTCTCCAAGCGCGACCGCAAGGACGCGCTGCGCCAGATGGCGGAGAACACCCCGCGCTACGAGATCGTCCAGAACGACTGATCCGGCCGGACACGCATGCTTCGAGGGGCCCTGTCCCGGTACGCCGGGGTGGGGCCCCGCCGCGTTCCGTGACCTTCAACTCGCGTTCTCCCGTGCATAGTTGACGCGCGTCGACTCGTCCGACAGGCTGTCGCTCCACACCTTCACGGCGTAGGGAGCCCCCCATGCTCAGACGTTCCGCACGACTCCTGCTCGGCCTTGTCATGACCATGGCTTTCGCCTTGGGCGGGGCAGTGGTCACCGCAGGTACCGCACAGGCCGACGGCTGTTACACCTGGACCCGCACCCTTGCCCCGGGCGCCTCCGGCAACGATGTCGTCCAGCTCCAGATCCGTGTGGCCGGATACCCCGGATACAACTCCGTACTCGCCATCGACGGCGCCTACGGGCCCGCCACCACCGCCGCCGTCAAGCGCTTCCAGGCCGCCTACGGACTGGCCGCCGACGGCGTCGCGGGCCCCGCCACCCAGTCCAAGCTCTACGCGCTCCAGGACAACGACTGCACGCCCATCCACTTCACGTACGCCGAGCTCAACCACTGCAACAGCACCTGGGCGGGTGGTGCCGTCGCGGCGGGCACGGCGAAGGCCAACGCGCTGAGCACCATGTGGAAGCTGGAGGCGCTGCGCCACGCGCTCGGCGACCGCCCCATCACCGTCAACAGCGGCTTCCGCTCCACGTCCTGCAACAGCGCGGTCGGCGGGGCGTCGAACAGCCGGCATCTGTACGGCGACGCGGCCGACCTGGGCGGGATCGCCTTCTGCACCCTGGCCCAGCAGGCCCGTAACCACGGATTCAACGGGATCCTCGGCCCGGGCTACCCGGACCACAACGACCACGTCCACGTGAACCAGGGCCCCAGCCACTACTGGTCCGCGCCGAACTGCGGAATCTGACACGTCTGTGGGGCCCGCCGCACCGGCGGGCCCCACAGGTGTGATCAGGCGGACTTCGCCGTCAGGCGCGTCCCGCCCGTCGTCTGCACCGCGGCGCCGTCCGAGGACCGCTCCGTCAGCCGGAGTTGCGAGACGGCGTTGCGGAGGACCAGGGCGCCCGCTCCGGCGTCCAGCTGCCAGCGCTGGGTGCGCGCGGACGCGGAGCAGGTCCCGAGCGACAGCTCGGCCCCCACCTCCAGCGGAGCGCCCAGGTACTTCTTCCCGCGCACCGCGTCCAGGCACAGGCCGCTGTCCGCGGACCTCACGGTGTAGTACCCGTCGGCGGTCGCCGTCAGCGTCCAGGCGGCCTTCGGGCCCCTGGCCAGCGAGACCCCGGCGTCCGCGCCGGGCGCCAGCGCCTTCGCGCCCGCGGTCAGCCGGTACGTACCGTCCGTCAGCGGGGTGCGGTCGGTGTTGTCCCAGCCGGGGGCGTGCCCGATCCGGCGGGCCAGCGTCTCGAAGCCGGCGTACGTCTCACTGGGCTTCGGGCCGCCCCAGGTGGCCTGCGCGATGAAGCGCAGCGGCATGAAGACCT
The DNA here is from genome assembly GCF_040295435.1 of Streptomyces sp. NPDC002809. Classification (NCBI taxonomy): domain Bacteria; kingdom Bacillati; phylum Actinomycetota; class Actinomycetes; order Kitasatosporales; family Streptomycetaceae; genus Streptomyces; species Streptomyces sp. NPDC002809. The sequence goes on along the minus strand of NZ_JBEOVJ010000056.1, from coordinate 15,129 downwards.
TCGCCTCGACCTCGTTCTCGGTCTCGGCCGCCGCGCTGTCCGGCCACAGGCTGATCTTCGCGCCGGTCAGGTTCGCCGCCGTGGCCGGTAGTGTCTGGCCCTCGAAGCGCAGGGGCGTCCAGTCGCTCTCGTACAGCTTCTGGGTCTGCATCGTGAAGCCGCCGCGCACCAGGTACAGCGCGTACGCGGAGTTCATCACCGGCCGGCCCTCGGCCAGCAGCGCGGACGGCTGCTGGATGGCTCCGCCGCCCAGCCAGTGCTCGACGGTGATGTCGCGGTCGAGCGGGACGACGCTGTTGCGGCCGACGAGTCCGTCGTTCCAGATCCGCAGCGACCGGCCGTCGGCCTTCACGTGCGCGTTGACCTGGTTGATGAAGTCGACGAAGAGGTCGTCGGGGGTGGCCGTGGCGCCGAACCTCGCGGTCGCGGCCGTCTGCAGCTGCGGATAGTTCGGGTACGAGGAGCCGATCATGTACTCGTCGGCGCCCATGTGCCAGGTGCGGGTGTCCCACACATCGAGGGCCTCGTCCACCATCGAGGTGTAGTACGCCAGCGCCTCGGGTCGTGAGATGTCCAGCCGGGGCGGCGACGCGAGGCCGTCCTTGTCCTTGAGCTGGAGCTCCGGATGGTTCTCCAGGTACGTGTCCATGTGGCCGGGGGAGTTGATCTCCGGCACCAGGTCGATGTGGTACTTCTTCGCCATCGCGACCAGGGCACGGACCTGCGGCTTGGTGTAGTAGCCCCAGAACGCCGACTCCGGGTCGGTGTCGCTCCTCACCTTCGCCTCGATCCAGAGCTGGTTGAGCTTCTGGGAGGCCATGTCCTTCATCAGCCGCTCGAACCAGGGGAGCGAGACGTTGATGTAGCAGGCGCAGACCCCGACCCCGCGCTCGCGGTACGCGGGCACGTCGGTCGCCGAACCGCGCGCGGCCCGGCCGTCGTCGTTCAGCAGCTGCAGTACCGTGCGCGAACCGTAGAACACCCCGGTCGACGTCGCGGCGGTGACCGTGACGCGGTCGCCGACGTCGAGACGGTAGCCCTCCGCGCCCAATGTGCCCTTCAGCGAAGGGTCCTGGCGCAGCACGATGTCGCCGGAACGAGCCTTGCCCCGGGACACCGCGGCCTTCCCCGCCAGCTCGCCCGCGAACCGCGCCGCGTCGGACGCGGTGCGCTGCTCGCGCACCCCGTCCAGCACGATCCTGGCCCGGTCGGTGAGGGTGAACTCCCCCTCGCCGGACTGCCACTGCCGGAGCGAGGGCAGCACCTCGGGCGGCGGTGCCGCGGCGGCACCGTCCTCGGCCGAGGCGCTCTGCAGCGGCAGCAGAGTGGCGGCGAGCGCGGCCACCACGGCACCGATGGTCCTTCGTTTAGCCATGCGGATGTCCATGCGCCCGACCCTGGCGCGCCGACGACGGACCGGTCCATGGACAGGTGAAGGAATCGGTTGGACGAATGATCCGACGTCAGATCTATGAATGATCAGGCGACTTCGGTCAATTCGGTCGGGCCGCGGAAGGTCCGCCGGTACGCGTTCGGCGTGGTGCCGAGGGAGCGTACGAACTGATGGCGGAGCGCGGCGGCGTTCCCGAAGCCGGTCTGCCCGGCGATCGTGTCCATCGTTTCATCGGATGTCTCCAGGAGGTGCTGGGCCAGGAGCACGCGCTGGCGCAGCAGCCAGCGGTACGGCGTGGTGCCCGTCTCCTGCTGGAAGCGGCGGGCGAAGGTGCGTGGCGACATGTGCGCCTGGGCGGCCAGCTGCTCGACGGTCATCTCCTGGGCGAGGTGGCGCTCCATCCAGGCGAGCGTGCCGCCGACCGTATCGCAGCGGGTGCGGGGCAGCGGGCGCTGGATGTACTGCGCCTGGCCGCCGTCACGGTGCGGCGGCACCACCATGCGGCGGGCGATGGTGTTGGCGGCGGCGGTCCCGTAAGCCTGGCGGACCAGATGCAGACAGGCGTCGATCCCCGCGGCCGTGCCGGCCGACGTGATGACCGGGCCCTCGTCCACGTACAGCACGTCCGGCTCGACGACCGCCCGCGGAAAGCGGCGGGCCAGCTCGTCGGCGTGGCGCCAGTGGGTGGTGCAGCGCCGCCCGTCCAGCAGTCCGGCCGCGCCCAGTACGTACGCCCCCGAGCAGACGCTCAGCACCCTGGCCCCGCGGTCCACTGCCCGGCGCAGCGCCTCCAGGACCTCCTCGGGGTACTCCCGGTCCACGAAGTGGGTGCCGGCCGGGACGGCGATGAGGTCGGCCTCCTCCAGGCGGTCCAGGCCGTGGGGGGTGGTGATGGTGAATCCGGCATGGGTGCGGAGTACCGGGCCCTCGGCGGAGACCACGGCGAAATCGTGCACCGGCAGTCCCTCCTCGCTGCGGTCGAGTCCGAACACCTCGCACAGGACCCCGAGTTCGAAGGGGTTCACATCGTCGAGCAGCAGGGCGGCCACGTTTTTCAGCATGACCTCAGTGTGGCAGTAATTCGATGCTCCATGACAGTCCTGCCACTGCCGCGATCGGCCCGGACCGGCGAGAGTAGAGGCATGAACACATTCCTGAACGTCCTTGGCATTTCCGCCGTTTTCGCTCTCGTTCTGCTGCCGGTGCTGGTCGGCATCGCCCGCGAACGCCGCATCGGCCTTGAGCTGCGGGAGGCGGAACGGGCCCGGAGCGCCGAACCCCCGCGAACGGCGGACGCCGCACAGCCGGTGAGGGCCGCACGGCGTCCGTACGTCAGAACCTGGGCGCGAATCTAGAAGTCGTCGTCGAAGCCGACGGTGCCCTCGACGGCCACCTGGTAGGCGGACGGGCGGCGCTCGAAGAAGTTCGTCAGTTCCTGGACGCCCTGGAGCTCCATGAACGAGAAGGGGTTCTCCGATCCGTACACCGCCGGGAAGCCCAGCCGGGTGAGCCGCTGGTCGGCGACGCACTCCAGGTACTGGCGCATCGAATCGGTGTTCATGCCGGGCAGGCCCTCGCCGCACAGGTCACGGCCGAACTGCAGCTCCGCCTCGACGGCCTCCTTCAGCATGTCGGTGACCTGCTGCTGGAGGGCGTCGTCGAAGAGCTCCGGCTCCTCCTTGCGGACGGTGTCCACGACCTCGAACGCGAAGTTCATGTGCATCGTCTCGTCACGGAACACCCAGTTGGTGCCCGTGGCGAGGCCGTGCAGCAGCCCGCGCGAGCGGAACCAGTACACGTAGGCGAACGCGCCGTAGAAGAACAGTCCCTCGATGCACGCCGCGAAGCAGATCAGGTTCAGCAGGAAGCGACGGCGGTCGGCCTTCGTCTCCAGCCGGTCGATCTTCTCGACCGAGTCCATCCACTTGAAGCAGAACTGCGCCTTCTCGCGGATCGACGGGATCTCCTCGACCGCGTCGAACGCGGCCGCCCGGTCGTCCGGATCGGGCAGGTACGTGTCGAGCAGCGTCAGATAGAACTGGACGTGCACGGCCTCCTCGAAGAGCTGCCGCGACAGGTACAGCCGCGCCTCGGGGGAGTTGATGTGCTTGTACAGGGTCAGTACGAGGTTGTTGGAGACGATCGAGTCACCGGTCGCGAAGAACGCGACCAGCCGGCCGATCATGTGCTGCTCGGCGGGCGACATCTTGGCGAGGTCCGCCACGTCGGAGTGGAGGTCGACCTCCTCCACGTGCCAGGTGTTCTTGATCGCGTCCCGGTAGCGCTCGTAGAAGTCCGGGTAGCGCATCGGCCGCAGGGTCAGTTCGAAGCCCGGGTCGAGAAGGTTCTTGTCACGCATGATTACTGGCACGCCTCGCAGGACTCGGGGTTTTCCAGGGAACAGGCGATCGCGTCCGCGTCGGGCGCGGGTGCCTGCTCGGGGATCGGGGCGGCGGACGCCGCGCGGGCGATCCGGGTCGCCGGGCGGGAGCGCAGGTAGTACGTCGTCTTCAGCCCCTGCTTCCAGGCGTACGCGTACATCGAGGAGAGCTTGCCGATCGTCGGCGTCTCCAGGAACAGGTTCAGCGACTGGCTCTGGTCGAGGAACGGCGTACGGGCCGCCGCCATGTCGATCAGTCCGCGCTGCGGGATCTCCCACGCGGTGCGGTACAGCGCCCGCACCTCCTCGGGGATCCAGGCGAAGCCCTGCACCGAACCGCTCGCCTCGCGCAGCGCCTCACGGGTCCGCGCGTCCCACACGCCGAGCTTCTTCAGCTCGTCCACCAGATACGCGTTGACCTGGAGGAACTCACCGCTGAGCGTCTCGCGCTTGAAGAGGTTGGAGACCTGCGGCTCGATGCACTCGTACACGCCCGCGATCGAGGCGATCGTCGCCGTCGGCGCGATGGCCAGGAGCAGCGAGTTGCGCATACCGGTCTTCGCGACCCGGGCGCGCAGGGCGTCCCAGCGCTCCGGCCAGTTCAGCTCGGTGTCGTAGTGGTCCGGGTGCAGCACACCGCGGGCGGCACGCGTCTCGGACCAGGCGGGCAGCGGTCCCGAACGCTCGGCGAGGTTGCAGGACGCCTCGTACGCCGCGAGCATGATGCGCTCGGAGATCTTCGTCGACAGGGCGCGGGCCTCGGGGGAGTCGAACGGCAGCCGCAGCTGGAAGAAGACGTCCTGCAGGCCCATCGCGCCCAGCCCCACCGGACGCCAGCGGGCGTTGGACCGGCCGGCCTGCTCGGTCGGGTAGAAGTTGATGTCCACGACCCGGTCGAGGAAGGTCACGGCCGTACGCACGGTGGCGTCCAGGCGCTCCCAGTCGATCGCGCCGTCGGCGACGAACGCGCCGAGGTTGACCGAGCCGAGGTTGCAGACGGCAGTCTCGCCGTCGTCCGTGACTTCGAGGATCTCGGTGCACAGGTTCGAGGAGTGCACGACCCGGCCCGGCTCGGCGGTCTGGTTCGCGGTCCGGTTGGAGGCGTCCTTGAACGTCATCCAGCCCTGACCGGTCTGGGCGAGGGTCCGCATCATGCGGCCGTAGAGCTCACGGGCCGGCATGGTCTTGCGGGCCAGGCCCTTGGCCTCGGCCGCGCGGTAGGCGGCGTCGAACTCGTCGCCCCACAGGTCGACCAGCTCGGGCACGTCGGCCGGGGAGAACAGCGACCAGGTGCCGTCCGTGTCCACGCGGCGCATGAACTCGTCGGGGATCCAGTGCGCCAGGTTGAGGTTGTGCGTACGCCGCTGGTCCTCGCCCGTGTTGTCGCGCAGCTCCAGGAACTCCTCGATGTCCGCGTGCCACGTCTCCAGATAGACGGCGGCGGCACCCTTGCGCCGGCCGCCCTGGTTGACCGCGGCGACGGAGGCGTCGAGCGTCTTCAGGAACGGGACGATGCCGTTGGAGTGCCCGTTGGTGCCGCGGATCAGGGAACCGCGGGCGCGGATCCGGGAGTACGAGAGGCCGATGCCGCCCGCGTGCTTGGAGAGGCGCGCCACCTGGTGGTAGCGGTCGTAGATCGAGTCCAGCTCGTCCAGCGGCGAGTCCAGCAGATAGCAGGAGGACATCTGCGGGTGCCGGGTGCCGGAGTTGAAGAGCGTGGGGGAGGAGGGCAGGTAGTCCAGCCGGCTCATCAGACCGTACAGCGCGGCGACTTCGGCCAGGGCGCGCTCGGAGGTGTCCTCGGCGAGCCCGGAGGCGACGCGCAGCATGAAGTGCTGCGGCGTCTCGATGACCTGCCGGGTGAGCGGGTGGCGCAGCAGATAGCGGCTGTGCAGGGTGCGCAGGCCGAAGTAGCCGAAGCGGTCGTCGGCGCCGGCGGCGAGCGACTGCCCGACCAGCGCGTCCAGGGCGGCAGCGTGGAGCGTCACGAACTCGGCCGTGCGGTCCGCGATCAGGCCCTCGCGGTGCCCGACGGCAACCGATGCGGAGAACGATGTCGCGCCCTGCCCGGCCGCCTCGTCCGCGATGGTGCGGGTGAGGAGACGGGCGGCGAGCCGGGAGTAGGCGGGGTCCTCGGAGATCAGGCCCGCGGCGGCCTCGGTGGCCAGCGAGCGCAGCTCCGCCTCGTCCGACCGGGCGTTACGGCCGCGCAGTGCGGCGGCGGCGACGCGTCCGGGGTCGGTGTCGGGCAGATCGGCGGTGAGGTCGGTCAGGGTCCGCAGCAGTGCGGTCCCGGGTCCGTCGCTCGTGGTTCCCGTTGATTCGGCCGCTGAAACCGGATCGGCTGGCGCGATGGTCACGCGGTGCTCTCCCTCGCTCGGCTCGGGGCCTTCGGGGAGCGGGGGCAGCCGGGCGGAGCGGGACCCGGCAGGGCAGCGCTCCGTGCGGCGTCCACCGGCCCATCCACGAGGCCCGGACGTCTGGGCATCCGGATCGGTCGAGCCGGATGCGCTGTCGGCAGGTCCTCGGACTGGGGGGTGCGCAAAAGCACACCGAACACACCGTTGCGGGACAGTTCCGGATTCGCACCGGATTTCCCTGCGGCGACAGCGAGCACGAGCATACATGTGGGGGCTGCCGGATGCGGCAGCCCCCACATGTTGTGTCGTACGAGATCTTGGTGCGCCCTTACGGCAGGGGCCGGAGGTCCAGACGGTACGTCAGCAGCTTGAGGTCGTCGATGGGATTCCAGTCCCTCTCGGGCGTCCGTACGAAGCCGAGGCGCCCGTAGATCCTATGGGCTCCGAGCATGGCCGGCTGCGTCGACAGGACGAGCCCCGTGACCCCCGCGGTGCCCCGTGCGCGGTCGATACAGGCCCGTACGAGCGCCTCGCCCGCCCCGGCGCCACGGGCCTCGCGGGAGACCGCCAGCATCCGGAACTCGGCCTCGTCCGCGGCCGCGATGTCGGCCCACGGGTTGCCCGGCCGGGCGTAGGTGACCCCGCCCAGGACGCGGCCCCGCGCGTCGGCGGCCACCAGCACCTCGGCCTCGGCGGCCCTGCGGGGTACGTCGCGCAGCTGCTCCAGGTACGGATCGTCGGCGCCGTAGTCCAGGAGCCCGTCACCGAGATAGGCCTCGGCGGTGATCTCGCCGAGGAGCGCGTGCTCGGCGGGTTCGACCGGCCGGATAGCTATGTCCATGGGCGGAAGTCTGCCGTACCGGCGGCCCGTGGCCGCATGCGATTTCCGCGGGACGCGTGAACGGGCCGCCGCACCCCTCCCGGGAGGCGTGCGGCGGCCCGTTCACGTACGTGGCGGTCAGTGGCCGCCCGGCGCACCGGCGGTGGCCGGCGGGAGCTCCGTCTTCACGCCCGGGTCGCCCGAGTCCGCGGTGTAGTCACCCGGGGAGGTCTCGTCGACCCCGACGGGCGCCTTCACGGCGTTCAGGACGAAGGTGAGGACGACGACCACCACGACGTTCAGCACGAAGGCCGTCAGTCCGATGTAGCCGATCTCGCCGAGGCCGGGGATCTCCTTGGAGGACCCGCCGAAGTGGCTCTGGGTCGGGCTGGCGACCCCGTACGCGGCGGCCGTTCCGTAGACCATGCCGACAGCCCAGCCCGCGAGGAGCGCCCAGCGGTGGAACCACCGGGTGAACAGCCCGCCGACCAGGGCCGGCATCGTCTGGAGGATCCAGATCCCGCCGAGCAGCTGGAAGTTGATCGCGACCGTCTTGTCCATGGTGAGGACGAAGGCGAGCGCGCCGACCTTCACCAGGAGCGACACCAGCTTGGAGACCTTGGTCTCCTGCGCGGGCGTCGCGTCGGGTTTCAGGAAGTCCTTGTAGATGTTGCGGGTGAACAGGTTCGCCGCGGCGATCGACATGATCGCGGCAGGCACCAGGGCGCCGATCCCGATGGCGGCGAAGGCGACGCCCGCGAACCAGTCGGGGAACATGTTCTCGAACAGCTGCGGGATCGCCAGCTGGCCGTTGTCCACCTTGACGCCGGCGGCGATCGCCATGAAGCCGAGCAGCGCGAGCAGCCCCAGCATCAGCGAGTACAGCGGCAGGATCGTCGTGTTGCGGCGGATCACGTCACGGCTGCGGCTGGAGAGCGTCGCCGTGATCGAGTGCGGGTACATGAAGAGCGCCAGCGCCGAGCCCAGGGCCAGGGTGGCGTAACCCCACTGGCCCGCCGCTCCGGGCGCGAGTCCGGCCACCGGTTTGCCGGCCGCCTCGTTCTTCGCCGAGAACGCCTCGCCCGCCTTGGCGAAGATGTCGTCGAAGCCGCCCAGCTTGATCGGGATGTAGATGATCGCCACGGCGATGACCAGGTAGATCAGGCCGTCCTTGACGAACGCGATCAGCGCCGGGGCGCGCAGGCCGGAGGAGTACGTGTACGCGGCGAGCACCGCGAACGCGATCAGCAGCGGAAGGTCCTTGACGAACCAGTGGGTGTTCTCGCCGCCTCCGACGCCCATCACATCCAGAACCGCCTGGATACCGACGAGTTGGAGTGCGATGTAGGGCATCGTGGCGAGGATGCCGGTGACGGCGACCGCCAGCGAGAGCCCCTTGGAGCCGAAGCGGCCGCGGACGAAGTCCGAGGTGGTGACGTAGCCGTGCTTGTGCGACACCGACCACAGGCGCGGCAGGAAGGTGAAGATCAGCGGGTACACCAGGATGGTGTAGGGCACCGCGAAGAAGCCGGCCGCGCCCGCCGTGTAGATCGCCGCGGGAACGGCGACGAAGGTGTACGCGGTGTAGAGGTCGCCGCCGAGCAGGAACCAGGTGACCCAGGTGCCGAACGACCTTCCGCCCAGCCCCCATTCGTCGAGGCTGGCCTCGTTCTCGGCCTTGCGCCACCGGGCGGCCATGAAGCCGACGACCGTGACGGCCAGGAAGAAGAAGATGAAGACGCCGAGTGCGACGCCGTTCACGCCGTCCTTCATGCTGACGCACCCCCCTTGCGGGCGCGCTGGTCACGCTGCCACAGCTTGTACGCGAGCATCGTGAGCGCCGTCGAGATCAGCACCCAGAGCATCTGGTACCAGTAGAAGAACGGGATCCCGATGAAGGTCGGGTCGACCTTGGCGTACGAACTCACCCAGAGCATCGCCACGAACGGCGCGATGAGGCAGAGGGCGATGACCACCCTCATGGGTGTGACTGTGGGTGGTTTTCCTTCTGGTTCTTCCGGCATGGCGGCGACTCCGTCCCCTCGCTGAGCACCTGGTGTAATGCGCAGGAAATCTAGGCGAGGGTTCCGCCCACCGTCACCCCCTGTCCGCATTGCGGTCCGACAACGGTCCTTCGGTTTCGGACAGTTGGTCGCAATGGCCTCAAACGTCGGAGAGTTGGTCCAGGCCAACCGGCGGGCGGGGGGCTCGCGGGGCAGCGAACAGCCCCCGTGGGAACGGTTCCACGAGGGCTGTGCGGATGGGCGGTGACGCGGACGGATCAGTCCAGCGGCCGCTTCAGGCGGGCCACGAACTTGTAGCGGTCGCCCCGGTAGACCGAGCGCACCCATTCGACCGGCTCACCCTGCCCGTCCAGCGAGTGCCGGGACAGCATGAGCATCGGCAGACCCACGTCCGTACCGAGCAGGCCGGCCTCGCGGGGGGTGGCCAGGGAGGTCTCGATGGTCTCCTCGGCCTCGGCCAGCCGTACGTCGTACACCTCGGCCAGGGCCGTGTAGAGAGACGTGTACTTCACCAGCGAACGCCGCAGCGCGGGAAAGCGTTTGGCCGAGAGGTGGGTGGTCTCGATCGCCATCGGCTCACCGCTCGCCAGGCGCAGTCGCTCGATCCGCAGTACGCGGCCACCCGTGGTGATGTCCAGGAGTCCGGCGAGCATGTCGTCGGCCGTGACGTAGCCGATGTCCAGTAGCTGGGACGTCGGTTCCAGTCCCTGGGCGCGCATGTCCTCGGTGTACGAGGTCAGCTGCAGGGCCTGCGAGACCTTCGGCTTGGCGACGAAGGTGCCCTTCCCCTGGATGCGCTCCAGCCGGCCCTCGACGACCAGTTCCTGGAGGGCCTGGCGCACGGTGGTGCGCGAGGTGTCGAACTCGGCGGCCAGGGTCCGCTCCGGGGGCACGGGAGTGCCCGGCGGCATCGTGTCCGTCATGTCGAGCAGATGCCGCTTCAGCCGGTAGTACTTCGGGACGCGCGCGGTACGTGTACCCACGCCCGAGCCCGTCTCGTTCTCCGTACTGCTGCCCCCGTCGGCACCCATGGCCCGCCTTCCCGACTGCTGCGTTGCTGCCGTCACCGGCTCCTCCGTCTGTAGCGGCTCACATGGTGGCACGGTCCGGTCACGGCTCGTCGCCCTCCCTCAGGTGTCGGTCCTGTAACGGACGCGAGTGCACTTCTTATACACCCTTGACACCCCTAAAGGTCTAGGCCAAGCTCCCGGTACTGGTCTAAACCATTAAAGACCAGGTCCCAGCCCCACGGGCAGTACCCGTCGTACGTAATTGTGCGACGGACGGCGTTCTCGGGTGGTGGGGGGAATTCTCTTGCATCCCTGAGGAGGGTGTCGTGAAGCGCGGACTCATCGCGGCTATTGGTGTCGTGGCTCTGCTGGCCGGTGCCACTGCCTGTGGCTCGGACGACAAGGCCGAAAGCGGCAAGAAGACCGGCCCCGACAGCTACAAGGGCCAGACGCTGACCGTCTGGGCCATGGACGGCTCGACGCCTCCCGGCTGGACCAAGGACCTGACCGCCGCCTTCAAGAAGAAGACCGGCGCCACCTTGAAGTTCCAGACCCAGAAGTGGGACGGCATCCAGCAGAAGATCACGACGGCTCTCTCCGAGTCGACCCCGCCGGACGTCATCGAGGTCGGCAACACGCAGACCCCGGCGTACGCGGCCACCGGCGGCCTCGCCGACCTGAGCGACCTCAAGAAGGAGATCGGCGGCGACTGGGTCGAGGCACTCAACGAGTCCTCGGTCTTCGACGGCAAGCAGTACGCCGCCCCGTGGTACTTCGCCAACCGCGTCGTCATCTACAACAAGAAGGTCTGGGCCGACGCCGGCATCACGGACACCCCGAAGACGCGGGACGAGTTCTTCAAGGACCTGGAAGCCATCAAGAAGAAGGGCAAGGCCGAGCCGATCTACCTGCCCGGCCAGAACTGGTACTTCTTCGACGGCCTGACCATCGGTCAGGGCGCGGACCTGGTGAAGAAGGAAGGGGACAAGTACGTCTCCAACCTCGCCGACCCCAAGGTCACCGCGGCCATGGAGCTCTACAAGAAGTACCAGGCCTACTCCAAGGCCCCCAAGGACAAGGACGAGGCCACCCCGCAGCAGGCCGAGGTCTTCGCCAAGGGCAACGTCGGTGCCTTCATCGGCATGGGCTGGGAAGCCGGCACGGCCATCGCGGCCAACAAGAAGATCGAGAGCGACATCGGCTACTTCACCATCCCGGGTGAGACCGCCGACAAGCCCGAGGGCGTCTTCCTCGGTGGCTCGAACTTCGCGGTCGCCGCGGGCAGCAAGAAGCAGGACCTCGCCAAGGAGTTCCTGAAGCTCTCCCTGTCCGACCAGTTCGAAGGCCAGCTGGCCAAGGAGAACGGCGTCATCCCGAACAAGGAGTCGCTCAACTCCAACCTGGTCGGAAACGGCGCCGCCGAGGCTGCCGCCCCGGCCGCCGCCGCAGGCGGCACCACCCCGCTCATCCCCGAGTGGGCCGCTGTCGAGAACGCGCCGAACCCGATCAAGAGCTACATGACCGCGGTTCTGAACGGGAAGTCCCCGGCCGACGCCGCCAAGGCGGTCGAGGCGGAGATCAACAAGCGTCTCTCGCAGAAGAGCTGATCGCACGCGCCGGGGGGCGGGCAATGACCGCCCCCCGGCGCACCCGCGTGACTCGACCGTACGGCCCAAGACAGAGATGGCGAGCATGTCAGTGCAGACCGAAAAAGTGGACTCGGTCCCGGCAGCCGGCGTCCGCAAGGATGACGCGCCTTCCGGCGGCCCCGCCGCATCGAGCAAGGAGCGGTCCGGTGGCTCCGCCCCCTACCTCCTCCTCCTGCCCGCACTGCTCGTCACAGCGGTGCTCCTGGGCTACCCCCTGGTCAAGAACGGCATGCTGTCGTTCCAGAACCTCAATCCGCGCCAGCTGATCCTCCACCTGACCGAGTGGAACGGCGTCGACAACTACAAGGAAGTCCTCGGCAGCTCGGACTTCTGGAGGGTTGTCGAGCGGTCGGTCGTCTTCACCGCCGCCAACGTCGTCCTGATCATGGTGCTCGGGATGCTGATCGGTCTCCTGCTCGCACGGCTGGGCAAGCGGATGCGGCTGGTGCTCATGCTGGGCCTGGTGCTGGCCTGGGCCATGCCGATGATCGCGGCGACCACGGTCTACCAGTGGCTGTTCGCCCAGCGGTTCGGAGTCGTCAACTACGTCCTCGACGGCCTCGGCTGGCACTCGATGGCCGACTTCAACTGGACGAGCAGTCAGCTGTCCACGTTCTCGCTGGTCACCCTGGTGATCGTCTGGCAATCCATCCCGTTCGTGGCGATCAACCTGTACGCCGCGTCGACGACGATCCCCAAGGAGCTGTACGAGGCCGCCTCCCTCGACGGCGCCAACTCCTGGAAGAGCTTCACCCTGGTGACGCTCCCGTTCCTCAAGCCGTTCCTGCTGGCCACGACGTTCCTCGAAGTCATCTGGGTCTTCAAGTCCTTCGCCCAGCTCTTCGCGATCAACGGCGGCGGCCCGGACCGGCTCACCGAGACCCTGCCCGTCTACGCGTTCGTCGAAGGCGTCGGCAACCAGCACTTCGGCATGGGTGCGGCCATCTCGTTCCTGACGATCATCGTCCTGCTGGCGATGACCGGTTACTACCTGCGCACCGTACTCAAGCAAGAGGAGGACGAGCTGTGAAGCGCTCACTGTTCGGCCGGATCTGGCCCAACCTGACGGCTGTCGTCCTCTTCATAGGCTTCGCCTTCCCCGTCTACTGGATGTTCAGCACGGCCTTCAAGCCGACCGGCGACATCATCACGGACACCCCGGTGTGGTTCCCCACCGACATCACCTTCAGCCACTTCAAGAAGGCCATGGCGGCCGACCACTTCTGGACCCTGGTCGGCAACTCGTTCACGGTGACGATCCTCTCCGTGGTCGCCTCACTGGTGATCGCGCTGCTGGCGGCGTTCGCGATGTCGCGCATGCGCTTCAAGGGGCGCCGCGGCATCCTGCTGACGTTCATGATCGCGCAGATGGCGCCCTGGGAAGTCATGGTCATCGCCATCTACATGCTGGTCCGCGATGCCGACATGCTGAACAGCCTGGTGCCGCTGACGGTCTTCTACATGATGATGGTCCTGCCCTTCACCATCCTGACGCTGCGTGGCTACGTCGCCGCGGTGCCGAAGGAGCTGGAGGAGTCCGCCATGGTCGACGGCTGTACCCGCCCGCAGGCGTTCAGGAAGGTGATCCTGCCGCTGCTCGGTCCCGGCCTGATGGCGACCTCGCTCTTCGGATTCATCACCGCCTGGAACGAGTTCCCCCTCGTCCTCATCCTCAACAAGGACATCGAGTCCCAGACCCTGCCGCTCTGGCTCTCGCAGTTCCAGACCGCGTTCGGTGACGACTGGGGGGCGACCATGGCTGCCTCCTCGCTCTTCGCCATCCCGATCCTGATCCTCTTCATCTACCTCCAGCGCAAGGCCGTCAGCGGTCTTACCGATGGCGCCGTGAAGGGATAACGCCGCGTCATGACCACCCTCATCTCCACCACGGACACCGTCACCCGTGACGCCCTCGCCGTCCTGCAGCCGGGCTTCACCGGCACCACCGCCCCGGACTGGCTGCTGCGCCGGGTCGGCGAAGGACTCTCCTCCGTCGGTCTGTTCGGCCGGAACATCGAGACCCCCGAGCAGCTTGCCGCGCTCACCGCGCAGCTCCGCGCCGAGCGGGACGACGTGCTCGTCGCCATCGACGAGGAGGGCGGCGACGTCACCCGGCTGGAGGTGCGTCATGGCTCGTCCTTCCCCGGCAACCTGGCGCTCGGCTCCGTCGACGACGTCGCACTGACCCGCGCCGTCGCCCAGGAGCTGGGCCGCCGGCTCGCCGACTGCGGCGTCAACCTCAACTGGGCGCCCTCCGCCGACGTCAACTCCAACCCCGGCAACCCGGTGATCGGGGTGCGGTCCTTCGGCGCCGACCCCCACCTGGTCGCCCGCCACACCGCCGCGTATGTCGAGGGCCTCCAGGCCGCCGGCGTGGCCGCCTGCACCAAGCACTTCCCGGGGCACGGCGACACCGCGGTCGACTCGCACCACGCGCTGCCCCGCATCGACGTGGACCTGGAGACCCTGCACGCCCGTGAGCTGGTGCCCTTCCGGGCGGCCATCGCAGCGGGTTCCAAGTCGGTGATGAGCGCGCACATCCTGCTGCCCGCGCTCGACCCGCACCGCCCGGCGACCCTGAGCCCGCAGATCCTGACCGGTCTGCTGCGCGAGGAGCTGGGTTACGGCGGCCTGATCGTCACCGACGCCGTGGAGATGCAGGCCATCGCCTCGACGTACGGGATCGAGCGCGGCTCGGTCCTCGCGATCGCGGCGGGCGCCGACGCGCTCTGCGTCGGCGGCGGTCTCGACGACGACAGTACGGTCCTGCGCCTGCGCGACGCGCTGGTCGCGGCGGTCCGTGCCGGTGAACTGCCCGAGGAGCGGCTGGCGGACGCCGCCGCCCGCGTACGGGCCCTCGCGTCCTGGACGCAGCGGGCCAGGGGGGCTGCCCCGGAGCCGGGCGCGGCAGCGCAGGAGGGGACCGCGTCCGGCACCGGAAACAGCACGGGTATCGGCTCGGACATCGGTCTGACCGCCGCCCGCCGCGCCGTGAAGGTGACCGGCTCGGGCGAGCCGCTCACCGGACCGGCGTACGTCGCCGCGTTCACCCCGGTCGCGAACATCGCGGTCGGCGACGAGACCCCGTGGGGCGTCGCCGCCGAACTGGCCCGGCTGGTGCCGGGCACCGGGACCGACACGTACAGCAGCGAGACCGGGGCGACCGCGGCCGGTGTGCTGCGGGCCGCGGGGGAGCGGCGCATCGTCGCGGTCGTCCGCGACGCGCACCGCCACCCGTGGATGACCGAGGCCCTCGACGCGGTGCTGGCGGCACGTCCGGACACGATCGTGGTCGAGATGGGCGTCCCCCAGGCCGAACCCAGGGGAGCCCTGCACATCGCCACCCACGGCGCGGCCAGGGTCTGCGGCCGCGCGGCGGCGGAGGTCATAGCCGGCCGCTGACCCACCCCGGCCGGCGCACGCGAGCCCGGCGGGGGGGGTAGGGGGCGGGCCCGGGGCGGCTGCTCCCCGGCGGCGGACACCGGGGGCCGGA
>NZ_JBEOVJ010000055.1:0-55001 GCF_040295435.1 Streptomyces sp. NPDC002809 | reverse complement strand
GCTACGGCACCTCGCCGCGTTGTCGGAACGTCCGAATACATCCAGTATGCGGACGCTCCTCCGCCTTGCGATGCACCGCATCCGACGCCGCGCGCTGATCCACCACGGATTACGGGACAGCCCTTGGTCTACGCGGCGAACGTGTCGGGATCGTCATACGGGTCGATGATGTTCAGCCCCTTCACGAACTGGTCGGACATGGCGTCGGCCGGCCAGACCGGGATGAGCCAGGCCGCAGTGGCGCCCACCCTGTTCTACTTCGCGCCCAAGAACATCTGGATGCCGTCCTGCCAATGGGGCGCGTCGGCCTTCGTCTACCGCACGTCGAGCGACCCCACCAACCCCAACGGCTGGTCCTCCCCGCAACCCCTGTTCACCGGGAGCATCTCCGGCTCCGACACCGGCCCGATCGACCAGACGCTGATCGCCGACGACCAGAACATGTACCTGTTCTTCGCCGGTGACAACGGCAAGATCTACCGGGCGAGCATGCCGATCGGGAACTTCCCGGGCAGCTTCGGCTCGTCGTACACGACGATCATGAACGACACGAAGGCCAACCTGTTCGAGGGCGTGCAGGTCTACAAGGTCCAGGGCCGGAGCCAGTACCTGATGATCGTCGAGGCGATGGGTGCCAACGGCCGCTGCTTCCGCTCCTTCACGGCCTCCAGCCTGAACGGGTCGTGGACCCCGCAGGCCGCGAGCGAGAGCGCCCCCTTCGCGGGCAAGGCCAACAGCGGCGCCACCTGGACCAACGACATCAGTCACGGTGATCTCGTCCGTGACAACCCCGACCAGACCATGACCGTCGACCCCTGCAACCTGCGCCTCCTCTACCAGGGCAAGGACCCCGCCGCCGGCGGCGACTACAACCAACTGCCCTGGCGTCCAGGTCTCCTCACCCTGCAACGCTGACCTTCGGAGGAGCCCCGGCCACTCGGCGGCCGGGGCTCCCCTCGCCCTTCCGGGGTGTACCACCGGCTGTCAGGGCACGTATCGGGTCGTGATCAACATGTGTGTTCTGCCCTCACGGCACGGGGGGATCCGGTAGTCCGTAACGCACGACACGGGCGCAACTGACGGACCTGGAATGGGAGTATGCCGAGCCGTACCTGCCGGTCGGCGATTACGGCCCGTATCACGCACGGCTGCGGAAGCAGTTCGAGGGCGTGATCTGATTCAGATTCATTACGCCCGCATCGGTCGCATGGTTCACAACCGAGCAATGCGGGCTGCGGTGCGGTCCGGCCGCCCGAGTCGTACAGCTCGTGTTCCGCCCGTGGCCCCACACGCGCCCCCACGGGACGATGGTTTCGGGCATATCCGCCGGGCCCGGACCCCGCGGCAACCGCTCCTTACGCGGGTGGCGACCGGCATGGCCGGCGCCGCCCACGCGAGTGCGGAACCGTTACTTCCGGTCACAGGCACCCCGTCCCCCCACCCCGCCCCACAGGCACCGAACAATAAAAAGAACTTCTTCTTATAAATTACCCTCGTGCGCCCCCTTGCCGCGCTGGCCAAAAAACGCCGTTCACTCATTCACGACCCCTCACGTCCGCTGCTACTCTGGGAACTCCCTATTCGGATGTGATGGAGATTCTCCGCATGGAAGATCGACCCGATACGGGGTCGCTGCCGGCGAATGTGTGGACCACCGGCGCGTCCGCCCGCGAGTGTCTCCGCTATGCCGCGTACCCGATTCTGCTCCTGTCCGCAGTCTGGCTCTTCACCTCGGTTCTGCGCTTCGACTGGGACCGGGGCCGGGCCGTCCAGCTCTTCCTGATCGGCACCATCGTCTATCTCGCGGCGCTGGAGCGGCTGATCCCGTACCGGACCGACTGGCACCCAAGCGGCCGGGAACTGTGCTGGTACGCAGCCTACTTCGGGTTCACCATGGTCGGCGCCGTGCTCGGCCAGTCAGTCGTCGCGGCCGTTCTGGTCGCCACCCCCGTCACGGGACCGGGGCTCGCGCTCGGGGCCGAGGTGCCCCTCGCTCTGCTGGCCTCTTCACTGACCGGCTACCTCGCCCACCGCTGGGCGCATTCCAATCGGTGGCTGTGGAAGGTACACGGAATTCATCACGTCCCGGAAAAAGTGAACGTCGCCAATAACGGCGTCAACCACCTATTGGATGTCGCCCTCAAACAGGGCACGGTTCAATTGACTCTGGGATTTCTCGGATTCTCCGCCGACTGCCTTTTCGCGGTGGCGCTCTTCACCCTTGTCCAAGGATATTTCGTGCACGCGAACGTGGACGTCCGACTCGGTCCGCTCCACCACGTCCTGGCCAGCCCCGAGCAACACCGGCTGCACCACAGCGCCGACCTGGCCGAGGCCGGTCATTTCGGCGTGGACCTCTCGGTCTGGGACCGCCTCTTCGGCAGTTTCACCTGGCGACCGGATCGCCGCCCGGCGATCGTCGGTGTCAAGGACCGCGCCACGTTCCCGGAGACCGGCTCGATCGTCGCCAGCCTGCTCCACCCCGTGCGCCGCCCGCCCCACAGCGCGTAGTCCCCCGTACCGCGCACACCCGCTCCGTACCGCGACCTCCCCGCCCCGTACCGCGCCGTACCGGCGCCGTGCCCCCATACACCCCCGCCCGGCCCGTACCGAGGCGTCGTCTCCACCGGATTGGACCATGACGGACTCACCCAGCGCCGCCCACCGCGACAAGGTCGCCATCATCGGCATCGGCTGCCGGCTCCCCGGACACGCGGGTGACCACCGGTCCTTCTGGCGCAATCTGATCGAAGGCCGGGACTGTCTCGTCCCCACCCCGGCGGACCGGTACGACACCACGACCCTCGGCAGCCGCGACCGGGCCAAGCCGGGCCGGCTGACCGGCGGCCGGGGCGGCTACATCGACGGCTTCGACGAGTTCGACCCCCACTTCTTCGGGATCAGCCCGCGCGAGGCCGAGCACATGGACCCGCAGCAGCGCAAGCTCCTGGAGGTGTCCTGGGAGGCGCTGGAGGACGGCGGGCAGCGGCCCGCCGAACTGGCCGGGCGGGACGTCGGCGTCTTCATCGGCGCCTTCACCCTGGACTACAAGATCCTGCAGTTCTCCGACCTCGGCTTCGAGACGCTGGCCGCGCACACCGCGACCGGCACGATGATGACGATGGTCTCGAACCGCATCTCGCACTGCCTCGACTTCCGCGGCCCCAGCGTCTCGATCGACACGGCGTGCAGCTCCTCCCTGGTCGCGGTCCACCTGGCCTGCCAGAGCCTGCAGCGCGGCGAGAGCGAACTCGCCGTGGCCGGAGGCACCCTGCTGCACCTCGCGCCGCAGTACACCATCGCCGAGACCAAGGGCGGCTTCCTCTCCCCCGACGGACGCTCCCGCGCCTTCGATGCCTCCGCCAACGGCTACGTACGGGCGGAGGGCGTCGGCGTCGTGGTGCTCAAGCGTCTCTCGGACGCGCTGCGCGACGGCGACCCGGTGCACGCCGTGGTGATTGGCAGCGGGGTGAACCAGGACGGACGCACCAACGGCATCACCGTACCCAGCGCCGCCGCCCAGGCCACGCTCATCGAGCGGGTCTGCGCCGAGGCGGGAGTGACACCGGGCAGCCTCCAGTACATCGAGGCGCACGGCACCTCCACCCCCGTCGGCGACCCGATCGAAGCGCGGGCGCTGGGCCGGGTGCTGGCGCAGGGCCGGGCGCCCGGGGCGCGGTGCTACGTCGGCTCGGTCAAGACCAACATCGGGCACACGGAGGCCGCCGCTGGCGTCGCGGGCCTGATCAAGACGGCCCTGGCCCTCCGTCACCGCCTCATCCCACCGCACCTGAACCTCGAACATCCCAACCCCGCCATCGACTTCGCCGCGCTGCCCTTCGAGATCCCGACCGCACCGGTCGACTGGCCGGAGCACGAGGGACCCGCGCGGGCAGGCGTCAACTCCTTCGGCTTCGGCGGCACCAACGCCCACGTCCTGCTGGAGGAGGCGCCGGCCCGCCCGCCGGAGGAGCCGCACGCGACGGCCCGGACGCCCGCCCGCTCGGTCCTCCCGCTGAGCGCCCGGCACGCGTCCGGCCCGGCCGAACTGGCCGCGGGCGTCCGCCGCGAACTCGCCGCCGGAGTGCCCCTCGCGGACCTCGGGCACACCCTGGCCCACCGCCGCCAGCACTTCGAGGAGCGCCTCGCCGTCGTCCACTCCCCCCTCGACCCGCCCGGCTCCCTCGACGAGGTACTGGCCGCCTGCGAGCACGGGGAGCAGCACCCCCGGGCCGTGCGGGGCCGCCTCCGGGAGCCCGGGGCGCAGCGGCTGGTGTGGGTGTTCACCGGCATGGGGCCGCAGTGGTGGGGCATGGGGCGCGAGCTCCTGGACGCCGAGCCCGTGTTCCGGAAGGCGGTCGAGCGCTGCGATCGGGAGGTCAGGCGCCAGGCGGGCTGGTCGCTGCTCGACGAGCTGACCCGGCCCGAGGCGGAGTCCCGGATGGCCGAGACCTGGCTCGCCCAGCCCGCCAACTTCGCCGTCCAGGCGGGGCTCGCGGCGCTGTGGGAACACCACGGGGTGCGGCCGGACGCCGTCGTCGGGCACAGCACCGGCGAGATCGCGGCCTTCCACCAGGCCGGGGTGTACGGCCTGGAGGACGCCGTCCGGATCGCGCTGGCGCGCAGCGCCCTCCAGCACCGGCTCGCGGGCACCGGCGTGATGCTGGCGGCGAACCTGTCCGAGGAGGAGGCCGAGCGGCTGGTCCGCCCGTACCGGGACCACGTGTCGGTCGCCGCCGTGAACAGCCCGGCGTCGGTGACGCTGTCCGGGGACCGGGACACCCTCGGGGAGCTCGCCGGGCGGCTGGAGCGGGAGCAGGTCTTCGCCCGGTTCCTCGACGTCGAAGTGCCCTACCACAGCGTGCGGATGGACCCGATCGAGGCCGAGCTGCACGAGGCGCTGGCCGGGATCGCACCGCGCACCGCCGGTCTCCCGCTGTATCTGACCGCCCGCGAGGGGCGTGCGCGGGGGCCGGAGCTGGACGCCGCGTACTGGTGGGAGAACGTCCGGCGGCCCGTCCGGTTCCGTGCCGCGGTCGACCGGCTGGTCGACGACGGGTACACGCTGTTCCTGGAGATCGGTCCGCACCCGGTGCTCGGCCACTCGATCCGGGAGTGCCTGGAGGGCCGGGCCGTCGAGGGGGTGACGCTGCCGTCGATCCGGCGCCGGGAGGACGAGCCCGAGCGGTTCGCCCGCTCCCTCGCGGAGCTGTACACGCTGGGCGTCGACGTTGACTGGTCGGTGCTCCAGCCCGTGGGGCGGCCGGTGCCGCTGCCGGGCTATCCGTGGCAGCGGGAGCGGTACTGGGTGGAGCCCGCACCGGTGAGGCAGATCCGGCTGGGCCGGCTGGACCACCCGCTGCTCGGTCGGCGGACCTCCGCGCTGCAGCCGACCTGGGAGAGCCGCCTGGACACCGAGCGGCTGCCGTACCTGGCCGACCACCGGATCGAGGGCAGCACGGTCTTCCCGGCCGCCGGGTACCTGGAGATGGCCGCGCAGGCGGTCCGGGCCCTGACCGGCGGCGATACGGCGACCCTGGCCGACGTCGAGTTCTCCCGGGCCCTGTTCCTGCCCGACGGCGAGGCGACGACCGTCCAGCTCGCGTTCGCGCCGGAGGAGGCCGGGTTCACCATCGCTTCCTTCGCCGGTTCCGGGACCGGGGCTCCGGACCGTACGGTCCACGCGAGCGGGGTCGTCCGCACCGGGCAGCCATACCGGCTCGCGGAACCGCTGGACACGGACGCGGTACGGGCGCGGGCGGGGCGTCGGCTCGACCGGGAGGCGTGCTACGGCGAGCTGGCGGCGCTCGGCTACCACTACGGCGCGGCGTTCCGGGCGATCGACGAGGTGTGGACGGCGCCCGGCGAGGCGCTGTCGCTGATCCGGCCCACCCCGGGCATGGGCGACGGGGCCGCGGACTGCCATGTGCACCCCGTGCTCCTGGACGCCTGCTTCCAGACCATGCTCACCGCGATGACGCCCGACGACGGCCGGTCCGCCGGGATCCGGCTGCCCGTCGGCATCGCGGAGCTGCGGCTGGACGCGGTCGGCGACCGGGCCCTGTGGGCGCACGCGACGGTGACCGCGGAGAGCGACGAGGAACTGGTCGGCGACCTCGCCCTATACGCCGAGGACGGGACGCCGCTCGGCCGGATCAGCGGCTTCCGCGCGGCGGCGGTGGACCGGGCGGCCTCCGCGGTGAAGCTCGGCACCATCGACGGCTGGCTGGCCGAGGTGGTCTGGGAGGAGACGCCCACCGATGCGCCGGAGGACGGCCAGGCCGCCGAGGGGACCGGGGACGGTCCCGGCGGCTCCCCCGCGCCCGACCTGGTGGTCTTCGCCGACGAGGGCGGGCTCGGCGCGCGGCTGGCCGAGGCGGTCGTGGCGCACGGCGGGCAGTGCCGGCTGGTCCGCCCGGGCAGCCGATACCGAAGCGGGGCCAAGCACATGACCGTGCGGCCCGATTCGGCGGCCGATCTGCGCAGGCTGTTCGACGAACTCGGGCCGGGGTTCGGAGCCGTGGTGCACCTGTGGAACCTCGATCTGCCCCCGCTGGACACGGTCGGCTCGGCGGACCTGGACGGGATCGGCACGGTCGGCGGCTACTCGCTCGTCCTGCTCGCCCAGGTGCTGCCCGAGGCGTGCCCGGAGGGGCGCCTGCACATCGTCACCCGGGGCGCCCAGGCCGTGGTGCCGGGCGAGCCGGTGGAGCCGTTCGGCGCGCCCGCCTGGGGCATCGGCCGGGTGCTGTGGCAGCAGGAGCTCACCGGTCACAGCGGCAAACTGATCGATCTCGACCCGGCCGGGGGTCCCGGCGAGGCCGAGGCGCTGCTGCGCGCGCTCACGGCGGACGACGGCGAGGGCGAGATCGCGCTGCGGTCCGGGCGGCGGCACCTCAGCCGGCTGCGTCCGCCCGCGGGGCTTACCCGTCCGCTGCCGCTGCGGCTGCGCGCGGACGGGTCCTATCTGGTCACGGGCGCGTTCGGGGCGCTGGGGCGGCTGCTCTGCCGCACCCTGGTACGGCGCGGGGCCCGGCGCCTGGTCCTGCTCGGCCGCACCGGCGTGCCGGAGCGCGGCGCGTGGCGGGGGCTCGATCCGGCCGGCCCCGAGGGGCGGCGGGTCGCGTTCCTGCGCGAGCTCGAAGCGCTCGGCGCAGAGGTGCTGGTCGTCGCGGCGGACGTGACCGACGCAGCGGCCATGGAGAGCTGGCTGGCCGGGCGCCGGGCCGCCGGTCTGCCGCCGGTGCGGGGCGTGTTCCACCTCGCGGGACAGGTGCGGGACGTCCTGCTGCCGTCGTTGAACCGCGAAGCGTTCGACGCGGGCTACGGGCCGAAGGTGCACGGCGGGTACCTGCTGCACCGGCTCCTGCGCGACGAGCCGGTCGAGCACTTCGTACTGTTCGCGTCGGTCGCCTCGCTACTGACCACGGCCGGTCAGGTCAACTACGCGGCCGGGAACGCGTTCCTGGACGCGCTCGCCCATCACCGCCGGGCGCTCGGTCTGCCCGCGCTCAGCCTGGACTGGGGACCGTGGGCCACCGGCATGATCGAGGAGCTCGGGCTGGTCGCCCACTACCGGGACGCGCGCGGGATGAGCTCGCTGGCGCCGGATGCGGGCATGGCGGTCCTGGAGCGGGTGATCGGGCAGGACCGGGCCCAGTTGCTGGTGGCCGCGGTGGTGGACTGGCCGGTGTTCCTGTCCTGGTATCCCACCCCGCCGCCGCTGGTGTCGGCGCTCGCCGCCGCGGCGGCGCGGGAGGTCCCGGCGGGGCAGGGCGGCACTCTGCTCGACGCGTTCCGCGCCGCCGACGAGGCGGGGCGTACGGCGTTGGTGGCCGAGCGGTTCGCGGCCCTCGCTGCGGGTGTGCTGCGGGTGCGGCCGGAGCTGGTCGACGCGGACGCCCGGCTCGGCTCGCTCGGTCTGGACTCGCTGCTCGCCATGGAGCTGCGGGCCCGGACCCACACCCAGCTCGGGGTCTCGCTGCCGGTGGTGGCGCTGCTCAGCAACGGGCCGGTGAGCGAGCTGACCGAGCGGCTGCACGCGGGGCTGACCGTGCTCGCGGCGGCCGGGGGTCCGGGGGCGGAGACGGCGGTGGAGTTGTTCACCGACGAGTCGTGCTACCCACTCACCCACAACCAGCAGGCCCTGTGGTTCCTCCGGCAGCTCAACCCGGACGGCTTCGCGTACAACATCGGCGGCGCGGTGGAGGTGCGCGCGGAGCTCGACCCGGAGCTGCTGTTCGACGCCTTCCGGACACTGATCGCCCGGCATCCGAGTCTGCGCGTCAACATCACCACCGAGGACGGGCGTCCGGTCCAGCGGGTGCGGCCCGACGCCATCGCCGACACCGGTCTTCTCGATGTGTCCGGGCTGCCCTGGGACGAGGTCCGCGCCCGGCTGGTAGCGGAGTACCGCAGGCCGTACGACCTGGAGCGGGATCCTCTGGTGCGGCTGCGGCTGTTCCGACGGGCCCCCGACCGCTGGGTGCTGATGAAGGCGGTCCACCACATCGTCTCGGACGCGATCTCCACCTTCACCTTCATCGAGGAGCTGTTCGAGGTCTACCACGGGCTGCGCACCGGCCGGCCGGCGGAGCTGGCCCCGGTCCGGGCCCGCTACCTGGACTTCCTCAACCGGCGGAACCGCTTCCTGGCCGGGCCCGAGGCGCGGCGGATGCTGGAGTACTGGCGGGAACACCTGCCGCGGGAGGTCCCGGCGCTCGAACTGCTCGCCGACCGGCCGCGCCCGGCGGTGCAGACCGACAACGGCGCCTCCGAGTTCTTCCAGCTCGACGACGAGCTCAGCGCCCGGGTGCAGACGCTGGCCCGGGAGCACAACGTCACCGTGTTCACGGTGCTGCTCACCGCGTACTACCTGCTGCTGCACCGCTGGTCGGGGCAGGACGAGATCGTGGTCGGCAGCCCCGTCACCGGGCGCACCGAGGAGGAGTTCGCCTCCGTCTACGGCTACTTCGTCAATCCGCTGCCGCTGCACGTGAGCCTGGCCGGGGAGCCGTCGGTGGCCGAGCTGCTGGGCCGGGTGCGGGACACGGTCCTCGGGGGCCTCGACAATCAGGAGTACCCGTTCGTGCTGCTCGTGGAGCAGTTGGGCCTCCAGCACGACCCGAGCCGCTCGGCGGTCTTCCAGGCGATGTTCATCCTGCTCACCCACAAGGTGTCCGTGGAGCGCTTCGGGTACACCCTGGAGTACATCGAACTCCCTGAGGAGGAGGGGCAGTTCGATGTCACGTTGTCCGCGTACGAGGACCGGTCCGACGGGCGTTTCCACTGCGTGCTGAAGTACAACACCGACCTGTTCGACGCAGCGACAGTGCGTCGGATGGCCGCGCACTACCGGAACCTCCTCGACGGCCTGACCCGCGCGGAGGGCGAGCGCCCGGCGGGACGGCTGCCGATGCTGAGGGCCGGGGAACGGGAGCGCATCGTCACCGGGTTCGGCGGCATCTGCCGGCGGATCGACCACGACGTGCCGGTGCACGAGCTGATCGGGAAGATCGCCGCACAGTTCCCGGAGGCGGTCGCGGTGTCCGTGCCGGGCGGGCGGCGGCTCGGCTACCGGGAGCTGGACCTGCGCTCGCGGCGCGTGGCGGCCTCGCTGCGCGAACGCGGCGTCGGCGCCGGGACCGTGGTGGCGGTGCGTCTTGCGAAGTCGCCGGAGCTGGTGATCGCGCTGCTCGCGGTGTGGCGGGCCGGGGGCGCGTATCTGCCTCTGGACCCGGACCACCCTACGGAGCGGCTGGCCGAGCTGATGGAGAACGCCGGGGCCACGCTGGTTCTGACCGACGGGCGGCGGGGCCGGGCGGCCCGGCTGCCGGGACGGCCGGTCACCCTCGATGAGTTGGACCGGCCGGGAAGCGAGGAGCGGCCGGAGCCGGTCGTGGGTCTCGACCAGACGGCATACGTGATCCACACCTCGGGTTCCACCGGCCGCCCCAAGGCGGTGCGGGTCAGCCACCGCAACCTGGCCTCGGTGTTCGTCGCCTGGCAGCAGGAGTACCGGCTGGACTCCGACGTCCGGGTGCACCTGCAGATGGCGGGCGTCTCCTTCGACGTGTTCACCGGGGACCTGGTCCGGGCGCTGTGTTCGGGTGGGTCGCTGGTCCTCGTCGACCGGGACCTCCTCCTCGACACCGCGCGGCTCTACCGGACCATGCGCGCGGAAGGCGTGGACTGCGGCGAGTTCGTGCCGTCGGTGGCGCGCGGGCTGCTGGCGCACTGCGAGCGGGGGGGCCTGGGCTTGGAGTTCATGCGCCTGGTGATCGTCGGCTCGGACGCCTGGCGGGCGGGCGAGCACCGGAGGCTCGTCGCGCTGTGCGGGCCGGGGACCCGGGTGGTCAACTCGTACGGGCTGACCGAGGCCACCATCGACAGCGCCTACTACGAGGGGCCGGCGGAGGGGCTGGAGCCGGGCCGGATGGTGCCGGTCGGCCGGCCGCTGCCCAACAGCGAGCTGTACGTCCTCGACCGGCACGGCGAGCCGGTGCCGCCGGGGGTGGCCGGTGAGCTGTGGATCGGCGGCGCCGGCGTCGCCGATGGCTACCTGGGCGATCCGCAGCGGACGGCCGAGCGGTTCGTGACCCTCGAACCGGGCGGCGAACCCGTACGGCTGTACCGGACGGGGGACGTCGGGCACTGGGACGCGGACGGGATGCTGCACCTCCGCGGGCGGGCAGACGGGCAGGTGAAGGTGCGCGGCCACCGGGTGGAGACCGGGGAGGTCGAGGCGCGGCTGGCCGCCCGGCCCGAGCTGGCGCAGGTGTGCGTGACGGTACGGCGGGACGAGACGGGCGAGAACGTGCTGTGCGCCTATTGCGTGCCCGCGCCGGGCGCGGTGGCCGACGCCCGGGAGCTGCGCCGCCACCTCGCGGAGCAGCTGCCGACGTATCTGATCCCGGCGCACTTCACGGAGCTGTCCGCGCTGCCCCTGACCGCGAACGGCAAGGTCGATCTCGGCGCGCTGCCGGAGCCGCGCGCGGAGGCGGGACCGGAGAGGTACGAACCGCCGGTGACGCTGTACGAGACGCGGATGGCAGCGCACTGGCGATCGCTGCTCGGGCTGGAGCGGCCGGGGCTGCGGAACGACTTCTTCGAGGCGGGCGGCAGTTCGATCAAGCTGATCGAACTGATCCACCACCTGCGGACCGAGTTCAACGCGTCGGTGCCGGTCGGGCGGCTGTTCCAGACCAGCACCCTGCACGGCATGGCCCGCACCCTGGAGGACGTCGTCACCGGACGGCTGCCCGGCGCCGAGCCGTACCTGTGGTTCAACCCGGGCGCGGACCCGGCGGCGACGGTGTTCTGCCTGCCGCCCGCGGGCGGGCACGGGCTGGTGTACCGGCAGCTCGCGGCGCGGCTGCCCGAGCACCGCTTCGCCGCGTTCAACTACCTGTCGGGTCCGGGCAAAGCGGCCCGGTATGCGGATCTGGCCGAGGAGCTGCACCCGGGCGGGCCGTACACGCTGTTCGGTTACTCCCTCGGCGGCAACCTCGCGTTCGAGATCGCCGGGGAGCTGGAGCGGCGGGGCCGCGCGGTGGCCCTCGTGCTGATCATGGACTCGTACCGGATCGCCGAGGCCGTCGTCCTCGGCGAAGAGCACCTGGCCGAGTTCGAGGCGGAGCTCGCGGAGCACCTACGGCGGCACACCGGCTCCGAGATCGTCGCCCGGGAGACCGTGGAGCAGGCTCGTGAGTACCTGGCGCACTGCGGTGCTCACCCGTCGCTCGATGTGCTCGGCGCGCCGATCGCGGTGATCTCCGACCAGGACAAGCTGCTCCGCTTCGCGGCGGACGAGCCCGGCGGCTGGCACGGGGTCACCGCCGCCGGGTGCACCGTACGCGAGGGGCACGGGCGGCACGCCGAGATGCTCGACGGCTCGTTCCTCGACGGGAACGCAGAGCTGGTCCGGGCGCTGCTGGCGGGAGGTGCCACCCATGGGCGT
This sequence comes from Streptomyces sp. NPDC002809, assembly GCF_040295435.1. NCBI lineage: Bacteria > Bacillati > Actinomycetota > Actinomycetes > Kitasatosporales > Streptomycetaceae > Streptomyces > Streptomyces sp. NPDC002809. The sequence goes on along the minus strand of NZ_JBEOVJ010000055.1, from coordinate 43,042 downwards.
GCGTGACGGCGGGCCCCGTTGGGAGGCCCGGCCTCCCGGCGGGCGGCCCCGGGTGATCATCATCGGCGCGGGCATGTCGGGTCTGGCCGCCGGCTGCTACGCGCAGATGAGTGGGCTGGAGAGCCGGATCTTCGAGAAGCACGTGCTGCCGGGGGGCTGCTGCACCGCCTGGGCTCGACAGGGCTACCTCTTCGACTACTGCATCGACTGGCTGATCGGCACGGCACCCGGGACCGGGGCGAACGACGTGTGGCGGGAGCTCGGGGCGCTGGACGGGAAGCGGATCACCCTGTTCGACCAGTTCAACCGGGTGGTGACGGAGGACGGCCGGTCCGTCACGTTCTACAACGACCCGGACCGGCTCCAGAAGCACCTGCTGGAGCTCTCGCCCGGCGACGAGCGCCTGATCCGGGCGTTCTGCCGGGATCTCAGGCGCTTCGCTGGGATCGCCCCGCACTGGGAGCTGAAGCCGCCGCCGCTCAAGTCCCTGGCGGAGAAGGCGCGAACGCTGCTCGCGATCCTGCCGGCGTTCCGGCTGTACTGGCGCACCGCGGCCACGCCGATGCGCCGGTTCGCGGACCGCTTCGAGGACCCGCTGCTGCGCCAGGCGTTCCCAAACATGTTCCTCCAGGAGCTGACCGGCTTCCCCCTGCTCCCCTTCCTCTTCACGATGTCCTGCGCCTTCAACGGCAACGCGGGCTTCCCCGAGGGCGGTTCGCTGGGTCTGGCCCGGTCGGTGGAGGAGCGGTACACGGGGCTCGGCGGGCACATCGGCTACCGCGCCCGGGTGGAGCGGATCCTCGTCGAGGACGGGCGGGCGGTCGGCGTACGGCTGCGGGACGGGCAGGAGCACTTCGCCGATCATGTGATCGCCGCCTGCGACGGGCCGACGGTGCTGGACCGGCTGCTGGAGGGGCGGTGGAGCAGCCCGCGCACCGAGCGGCTGTACACGGAGCTGCTGGACCGGCCGGACAACCTGTACCCGGCGGTGGTCTCCGCGTTCGTCGGGATCGACGGCCCGCTGCCCGCCGGTGAGCCACACAGCACCACGTACCTCCTCGGTCCGGAGCGGGGCGCGGCGCTGCCGGGGAGCCTCCAGCACAGTCTGGTGGTGCAGCGGCGGTCCGACTACGCCGACGGCTTCGCGCCTGCCGGGAAGTCGGTGCTGCACTGCACGTACTTCACCGACCACCGGTCCTGGCAGGATCTGCGGAAGGCGGACCGGCGGGCGTACCGGGAGCGCAAGCAGGAGGTTGTCGACTTCCTGCGGGGCTTCCTGGCCGAGCGTCATCCGGGCCTCGATGAGCGGATCGAGCTGGTGGACGTGGCGACGCCGGCGACGACGGAGCGGTACACCGGCAACACCTACGGCAGCATCCTCGCCTGGAAGGCGTTCTCCGAGGCCGACGACGTGTCGACCGCGCTGGTGAACCGGGACCGGATGCGGCTGCCGGGGCTGAGCGGCTTCTCGATGGCCGGGCAGTGGACCGGGATGGGCGGCCTGATCCGGGCCGCGACCAGCGGCCGGTACGCGGTCCAGTTCCTCTGCGACGAGCTGGGCCGGGACTTCCGGGCCTGGCCGAGCGAGGGTGCCGGGCCATGGCATCCCGGGAAGCTGGGCCGGCTGCCACGACTCGAACAACGGGGCGACGCCGGGAAGGCGGCGGTGGCCGAATGACCAGAAGGACCATGCTGATCGTCGGCGGAGGGCTCGGCGGGCTCTCCACCGGCTGCTACGCCCAGATGAACGGCTATCACAGCAGAGTGCTGGAGATGCACGAGATCCCGGGCGGCTCCTGCACGGCCTGGGACCGGGGCGACTTCACCCTCGACTGCTGTGTGAGCTGGCTGCTCGGCAGCGGGCCGGGCAACGAGATGCACCAGATCTGGCTGGAGCTCGGCGCGCTCCAGGGCAAGCGGATGCGCAATTTCGACGTGTTCAACACGGTGCGTGGCCGGGACGGGCGGGCGGTCCACTTCTACTCAGATCCGGACCGCCTCGAAGCGCACCTGCTCGCCCTCTCCCCCGGCGACGCCCGGGTGATCCGCGACTTCTGCGCCGGGCTGCGGACCTTCCGCAAGGCACTGGCCCGCTACCCGTTCCTCACCCCGGTCGGGCTCATGGGCCGCCTGGAGCGCTGGCGGATGCTGGCGTCCCTGGTCCCCTATTTCAACGTGATCCGGCGCTCCATCGGCACGTTGATGCGGGACTACTCGCAGCGCTTCCGGGACCCGCTGCTGCGCGAGGCGTTCAACTTCATCCTGTACGAGAAGCATCCCAACTTCCCCGTGCTGCCGTTCTACTTCCAGCTCGCGGCGCACGCCGACGCCTCGGCCGGTGTCCCCGAGGGCGGCTCGCTGGGCCTGGCCCGCTCGGTCGAGGAGCGCTACCGGGGGCTCGGCGGCGAGGTCATCTACAACGCCAGGGTCGTGGAGATCCTGGTGGAGAACGACCGGGCGGCCGGGGTCCGGCTGAGCGACGGCACGGAGCTGCGGGCGGACATCGTGGTCTCCGCCTGCGACGGGCGCACCACGCTCCTGGACCTGCTGAAGGGCCGCTACCTCACCGACACGTACCGGGAGCTGTACACCCGGACCATCACGGAACCCGACATGGTCTTCCCCGGCTACCTCACGGTCTTCCTGGGGCTGCGCCGGCCCTTCCCGGACGGCGAGCCCTGCACCACGTACCTCCTGGAGGACGCGGTCGCGGAACGGCTCACCGGCATCCGGCATCCCAGCGTCAACGTGCAGTTCCGCAGCCGCCACTACCCGGAGCTGTCGCCGCCGGGCACCTCCGTGGTGTACGCCACGTACTTCTGCGACATCGCGCCGTGGCGGGAGCTGAGCACCGGTCCCGAACAGTTCACCCGGATCCGCCGCGGCGAGGAGCTGCACACGCTGCCGGTCGGACGTGGGCGACAGTACCAGCGGGCCAAGCGGCAGGTCCGGGACACGATCGTGGACTTCCTCGACGAGCGGCACCCCGGGCTGCGGGACGCGATCGTGGTGCGGGACGTGTCCACCCCCCTCACCCAGGTCCGCTACACCGGCAACTACGACGGCACGGTGCTCGGCTGGCAGCCGTTCGTGGACAGCGGCGAGACCGTGGAGCAGGAGGTCAAGCGACACGGTCCGGGACTGCCGGGGCTCGCGGACTTCTATCTGTCCGGCGTCTGGGCCACCACCGGCGGCCTGATCCGGGCCGCGGCCTCGGGACGTCACGTCATGCACTTCGTCTGCCGCGACGACGGGCGGCCGTTCACCGCCTCCGTCGACGACAGCGCCCCTCTCCCTGTACAGCTCATCGAACCCGCAGGAGCGACCCCGTGAAGACCGAGAAGTGGATCGTCAGCGAGCACAACGACGGCGTGCCGGACGTGGACCGGATGTACGGGAAGGTGGTGGAGGAGCTCGACACCGACCTGGCCGAGGACGAGATGCTGCTGCGCACGCGGTACGTCTCCGTCGACCCGTACCTCCACGGGATCGCCCTGGACACCCCGGTGGGCGACCACATGGGCGCCGACTCGATCATGGAGGTGCTGGCGGCCGGACCGCGGGCGATGTTCGGCGTCGGGGACCTCGTGCAGGGCTTCGGCGGCTGGCGCACCCACCTGGTCAGCAACGGCGCGGGGGCGCTGTGGCAGACCGGCACGTTCCCGATGGTCTTCCCCGCGTACCGGAAGCTGGACCCGGCCCACTACGACGAGGCGCTGCCGCTGAGCACCGCGCTCGGCATCCTCGGCGGCGCCGGGATGACCGCGTGGGGCGCCCTCACCACCTTCCTGGCCGTACGGCCCGGCGACACGGTCCTGATCAGCGGCACGTCCGGCGCGATCGGCACGCTGGCCGGGCAGCTGGCGAAGCGGGCGGGCGCGCGGGTGGTGGGCACGACCGGTTCGCCGGAGAAGGCGGCGCGGCTGACGGCGCTCGGCTTCGACGCCGTCGTCGTCTTCCGGCACGGCGGGGACCCGGCGCAGCTCCGCAAGGACCTGGCGAAGGCGGCTCCTGGCGGCGTCGACCGGTACTTCGACAACCTCGGCGGGGTCATGACCGACACCGTCTTCACGATGCTCACCGTGGACAGCCGGGTCGCGGTGTGCTGGCAGTGGGCGAGCCAGGTCGGCGGCGAGTGGACCGGGCCCCGGCTACTGCCGTACATCATGTTCCCGCGCACGACGATCCGCGGGATCTTCGCGCTGGAGTGGTTCACCGAGGACAACTGGGCGGCGCTGCACGCCGAGCTGGGGCCGCTGGTGCGCGCCGGCGAGATCCGCTACCAGCAGACCGTGCACCACGGATTCGACGCCATTCCCGCCGCCTACCGCAGCCTGTACACGGACCGCGCGGCGTCCTTCGGCAAGGTGCTGGTCGAGCTGTGAGGCGCGGCCACACCCGGGCGCTCACGGAGGGCCCGAGCCCCGCCGACGCGCACGGGCCGGTCCTGCCGTACCCCGACGGCTGGTTCTCGGTGGCGTTCTCCTCGGAGGTGGTGCGGGGGGCGCTGCTGACCCGGCCGCTCCAGGGCGAGGACGTGGTGCTCTACCGGCTCCGCGACGGCGAGGTGCGAGCGGTACGCCCGTACTGCCCGCACCTGGGGGCGCACCTCGGGCTCGGCGCGCTGGAGGGCGACGAACTGCTGTGCCCCTTCCACCGCTTCGCCTTCGGCCCGGACGGCGCCTGCACGCGTACGGGGTACGGCACGCCCCCGCCGCCGTCCTCGGATCTGTCCCTGCTGCCGGTGCGCGAGGTCGACGGCGCCGTCTTCGTGTGGCGGCACCACGACGGGCGGGCGCCGGACTGGGAGCTCACGCCCTGGCACACGCTCGGGACGCGGGCGCCGCGGTTGGCCGCGTGGGAGATGGCGGGGCACAGCCAGGACGTGGTCGAGAACACGGTGGACATCGGACACTTCACGCCGCTGCACGGCTGGGGCGCGTCGGAGGTAGCCGAGCCGGCGGTCTTCGAGGGGCGATCCTTCCGGATCTCGGTGCGCTCCGAGGAGCGGGTGCCACTGCTGGGCGCGAGTCCGCTGGAGGTGACGCTGGAGGGCAACGGGATCAGCCGGGTGCACGTGTGCACGGCCCTCCCTCGGTTCGGGGTGCGCACCTGTGCCGTATACACGACCACCATGATCGCGCCCGCGGCTTTCCAGCTGCGCCAGACGAGCCGCTTCGAGGTGGCCGAGCCGGCCGCCCTCCCGGCCCCGCTGGCCCGCTGGGTGAGCGGCTCGGTACACCGTATGCTGGCGGGTGTGATGTTCCGGGGCAACTGCGCTTTCGTGTCCCAGGACTTCCCTGTCTGGGCGACGAAGGGGTACGTGTCTCCGCCCCGGCTGGCCCGCGGCGACGGCCCGATCGGCCCGTTCCGCCACTGGGCCCGGCAGTTCTACCCGCCGGACCGGCTGCGGGCGCGGGTGCCGTCGTCGGTGATGCGGGGAGCGGCGGGGGATGCGGAGAGCAGCGTGACGTAGCCCGGCCGCCCCGAGAAGCCGAAAGGCACCCGTCAGCAGTGGGAATCCCGTGGGACTCTTCTGGGACTTCCGGCCCCATCAAACGGCACGAGCATGAAAGAGCCGAAAGGCCATTCGCGCAGGCCAGGGGCCACCGCACGCCCATCACCGCAGGTCACGGCGCTCGCTGGTACCTTCCGGGACATCTGACGGACGAGTTGCCGCCGCCCCCTTCCTGAACTGCACGAAAGCGGTTCAGGAAGGGGGCGGCGGCAACTGGGTCGACTTCTCCGGGACTTTGCGCCTGAGCGGCGGGCAACGGCGGCCTTGAATCCCTGGTCCACCAGCCGGCCGGCCCCTTCAGTTGCCCGCGCCTCGCACCGGCAGCGGGCCCCCACGTCCGGGACCCGATTCGGAGGTCGGCTTCCGCCCCTTCGTCCGTACTGGTTTCGTCGTCGTTCAGCCCGTACGGCGGACGGCCCTCGTTGCGGCTGTGGCGCACCGCCACGCTGTCTTCCACCATCGGTGGCGGGCTGTTTTCGGCGACGCGATGAGCTGTATTCGGCAGCCGCGGTCTGCTCGCCGCAGGGGGGCGTGGTGGGAGAAGTCGTCGACGCCGACGGCGTCCGCGATCACGGCATCGAGGATGCCGCCGTGGCCGAGGTCCCTCCGAGGACTGTCGATGATGAGGAACCCCGGATGCGCGGCCCCTTCTTCGACGGCTTCGAGGTTGTCAGACCGATCGGACGGCCAGGTTTCTGAGCCGCTGGGACTCCGGTCCCCGTGCCTCCCGGCCGGAGGCAGTTCCTCTGCTGCGTCTCTGTGCGCCGCCTCCGCTCCCCTCGGACACCGGGGAGCGACCGGCTTCTTCCCTGACCGGCCTCTTCCCCGGCCGGCTTCTCCCTCTGCTCCCGGGCCGGCCGCTCCCGTCCGTGGCCCCTGTCGTACGCCCTTGGCGCCCCCGACGGTGGGTGCGCGGCACCCAGGGAAACCGCGGCCTGGTTGCATCCCTCCGCAGCACCGAGGGTTGGAGCCATGACCAGCAACGACACACCCCGCGACCCACATGCGTACGTCGGGATGTGGGTGACCGCGGACGGCTTCATCCGTCAGGAGCTGCTGCCCAACGGCGTCTACGACGAAGCCCGGGGCGACCGCCCGAGCGCCTACACCGGCCGCTACACGGTCACCGGCAGCCACCTCGACTACGTCGACGACACCGGATTCACCGCCACCGGCGATGTCCGCGACGGCGTTCTCTTCCACGAGCACCTCGTGCTCTACCGCGAGGACGATCCGCGCGCCGGGCGGAAGTCCCGCCGGTGAAGTCCGGCGAGCGGCAACGCATCGCCACTCCCCTTCTCGGCCTGCGCGGTTCGAGGAACAACTCGCCGCGTCGGCTCCTCCGCTCCGAAGGAGTTCTCCGACCATGACCACCACCTCCCCCGGCCAGAAGATCGTCCTCATCACCGGCGCCAGCAGCGGAATCGGCGAGGCGACCGCCAAGCTGCTCGCCGAACGGGGCCACCATGTCGTTCTCGGTGCCCGGCGTGCCGACCGGCTGGAAGAGCTCACCGAGGGCATCCGGGCGTCCGGCGGCAGCGCCGAGTTCCGCCCTCTGGATGTGACCGACGCCGAACAGGTACGGCTCTTCGTCGAAGGCGCCCACAGCAGGCACGGCCGCGTCGACGTCCTGGTCAACAACGCCGGGGTGATGCCACTGTCCAAGCTGGAAGCACTCCGGCTCGACGAGTGGAACCGCATGATCGACGTGAACATCCGCGGCGTCCTGCACGGCATCGCGGCCGCCCTGCCGGTCATGCGGGCCCAGCACCACGGCCAGTTCGTCAACATCGCTTCCATCGGCGCCCATCAGGTCTCCCCGGCCGCGGCCGTCTACTGCGCCACCAAGTACGCCGTGTGGGCCATCTCGGAAGGTCTGCGGCAGGAGGTCGGCGGCGATATCCGCGTCACCACCATCTGCCCGGGTGTCACCGAATCCGAACTGGCGGAGTCCATCTCGGATCCGGAGGGCCGCGAGGAGATGCGCACCTTCCGCAGCGTCGCCATCCCGGCCTCGTCGGTCGGTGCGGCCATCGCTTTCGCCATCGACCAGCCGGCCGACGTCGACGTCAGCGAGATCATCGTCCGTCCCACCGCCGGCCAGTCCTGAGCCGGTCATCTGCCCCCTTCCCCACCACTCATGGTCGGGGTGGGGCGGGTCGGATCGGGGCGGGGTGGGGCGGGACGGGGCGGCTTCGTCCGCCACGAGGTCCCGTGAAGCCGCGTCCAGCGAGCGCTCTGTTCGCATACGAGTGTGCGGCGGCGGGTTCCGCGGGACAGCCGGCGCGGCCACGGCCTGCGGGGACCGGACCGGACCGTACCCGACCCGACCGTCCGCTCCGGCACGGGCCCGGAGCGAACCGCTGGTTCAGGCCGGGGTCGTGACCAGGGCCGCCGGCGTACTCCCGGCCGGCCGGGAGGGGCTCCGTTCTCCGCCCCTGGGGTCGGTGTCTCCGACCGCCAGGCGCATGGTGCGCCATTCACGGGGCGGAAGGCCGTAGGCGCCGCGGAAGACCCGACTGAAATGGGTGGGGTTGGCGAACCCCCAGCGCTGGGCGACGGACGAGACAGTGGGTGCCGTACGGCCGCTGCGTGCCAGTTCGCGCGCGCACGCCTCCAGCCTGCGCCTCTGGATGAGCCGGCTGACCGTGATGCCTTCGGCCTCGAAGAGACGGTGGAGGTAGCGCACCGAGATATGGCTCGCCCTCGCGACGGACTCCGGTGACAGCGCGGTGTCGGCGAGGTTCTCGTCGATGTGGTCACGGACGCGTCGCACCAGATGATGACGCGCGTTCGGGGCGTCCGCGGCCGTGTCCTCCGCGGTCTCGGCGACCAGGGCGGCGAACACGTCGGTGAGGCCGTTCACCAGGCCACCTCCCGCAGCCGGCGAGAACGTGTGGGCGGCGGCGACCAGCGTGGTGAGCAACGGCCTCAGAACCGCGGCACACCCTCGGTCCGTGGCGAACACGCGGCCGGTGACGCGGCGCAGGTCCTCGTCCGCCAGCCCCAGCATGTGGCGCGGCAGGTGGACGACGCCGGTGGAGAAGCGTTCCGGATGGTCGAGGGAGTACGGGCGGGTCGTGTCCCAGACGGCGAGGTCTCCGGGGTTCGCGACGGCGGACCGGCCGTCCTGGGTGAGTACCGTCGTGCCCGACATCTGGAGGGCGATGACCACGACCGGCTCCGGCGAGCGCGTGATGTGCGCCGCCCTCCGGCTGAAGCGGTGTGCGTCGGCCTCGACGGCGCAGGCCCGCAGGGCTCCCACCCGGTGCGTGACGATGCGCCCTTCGAAGGGGCGGTCGCCGCGCAGGGCGACGGTCCCGGGCACCAGTACCTGCTCCACCGCCTGGCGCCAGTGGTCGAGCTTGTCCTCGTCGGCCGCCGTGGCGGTCGTCAGCACCGGACTCATCCGGCTCTCCTCTCATCCGTGCGACAACGGCGGAGACCTCGGACATCCGTGCCCGCACGGACCTGGCTGATGCTCGCCGTCTCGACGAGGCGACGGCTCTGCCAGGCCACGCACGGATGCCCCGTCGCGGGAGCGACTCCTCGCGACGGGCCCGGGCCGCGACAGTGCGGCCCGGTTCCCCGCTGCGACCAGCCAAGCAGCCCGGCGTCCGGCACTCCAGGCAGAAGGCAGGCAGAAACACGGGCAGAACGCGGCAGAACAGCCGGGGCCCGTGGGCTGCCGGGGCCGGGCGGGTGCCGGCAGCCACGTATCGACAGCCGGGCTGATGCCGAGAGCCGCGTGTCGACAGCCGGGCTGATGCCGGGAGTCCGGTGGATGCCGGGAGTCCGACGGATGCCAGTCGTCCGACGGATGCCGGCAGCCGGGTGCGGGGAGGCGACCGGACCGCCTCTGACCTGCGAACCTGCACTGTTAAACTCGGATGGCCGTGCTCGGGGCCGCCGACGGGGACACGGTTGGACAAGGAGCCCGGAGTGACCGGTGATCTTGGGGCTTTCGGAGCCGCGCTGCGCGAGCTGCGGGTCGCGGCCTCGCTGACCCTGGAAGGGCTCGCCGAGGCTTCGGGCGTCAGCGTACGAGGCATCGGAGACCTTGAGCGCGGACGCCGGGCCGCTCCCCAGCGACGGACGGTGGCAGCCCTCGCGGACGGACTGGAGCTGGGCGAAGAAGACCGCGAACGGTTGCTGGCGACCGCCCGCGCGGGCCGGAGTACGGGGTACAGCCCGGCCGGGGTACGGGCCTTTCCGCGCGGGATCGACGACTTCGTGGGCCGGTCCCGCGAATTGACGTCACTCGCCGGGCTCGCGGAAGCCGCTGCCGCCCGAAGTGGCCGGGCCGGCGACGGACCGGGGAGCCGGGCCGCCCCTCCGGTGACCGTGGCGGTCTCGGGGCCGCCCGGGACGGGTAAGACCACACTCGCACTGCATGCGGCACGTGAGCTGGCCGGCCGGTTTCCGGACGGGCAGCTCGTCGTGGACCTGCGCGGCATGGACGACGAGCCGCCGGGTCCCGCCGAGCTGATGGTCACGGTGCTCAAGGCGCTCCAGGTGGCGGACCGAGAACTGGCGAAGGCGGGGCCGCAGGGGCACCCCGGGCTGTACCGGCGGCTGCTGGCCGAACGCCGCTGCCTGCTCGTACTGGACAACGCACGGGACGAGGCGCAGGTCCGCCCGTTGCTGCCGGGCACCGGGGCGGGAATGGTGATGGTGACCAGCCGGCGCATGCTCTCGGGGCTGGAGAGCGTGTACCGGCTTCCGCTGGGCGAACTGACGCCGTCGGAGGCCGCGGACTTCCTGACGGGACTGATCGGAGGGGAACGGACGGCGGCGGACCCCGCCGCGCTCGCCGACATCGCCCGGCTCTGCGGCCACCTGCCGCTGGCTCTGCGGGTGGCAGGCAACTGGCTGGCCACCCGCACCGGCTGGTCGGTGCGCAGGCTCGCCGACCGCCTCGCCATGGAGGACCGGCGGCTGGACGCGCTGTCCGCCGGAGACCTCCGGGTCTCCGCCGCCTTCGACCTCTCCTATCGCCAGCTCACCCCCACTGCCGCCCGGCTGTTCCGGAGGCTCGCACTGATACCCGGCCCGGACGCCGGGGCCGCGGGCGCCGCGCAGCTGACCGGACAGGAGCTGTTCGACGCCGAGGACACGCTGGAGGAACTGGTCGAGGCGGGGCTGCTGGGCTCGGACGGGGACCGGTACCGGCTGCACGACCTGTTGTGCCTGTTCGCGCGTACCCGTCTGGCGGCCGACGAGAGTGCCGAGGACGTCGTCCGGGCGGCGGCAGCGCTGGACGACTGGCTGCTGCGGACGACGGTCGTGGCGGGCCGGTGGTTCGAACCCGGCCACGGGGCTCCCCCGGCGGACTGGCGGGGAGCGGTCGACCTGTCGTCGGCCGACCTGGCCCGGCGTTGGCTCAAGGCGGAGGGCGCCAACTGGCTCGCGGCGGTGCGCACGGCCGCCGCGGCCGGCGAGCACGCGTCCGTGGTGGAGGTGGCCGAGGCGCTGCACTGGTTCTCCGACCAGTGGATCTCCTGGGGGCACTGGCCGGAGGTCTTCGCCACCGCCGCCGCGAGCGCCCAGGCGCTCGGGGATCCCCTGCTCGAAGCGACCCAGCTGAACTACCACGCCTGGGCACTGCTCGTGTGCGAGGGCCGCCTCCGGGACGCCGTCGCCCGCGCCGGCCAGGCACTCGACGCCGCACGACGGGCGGACGACCCGATGCAGCAGGCGTGGGCGCACCAGTACCGCTCCTGGGCGCTCCGCAAGGCCGGCGATCACGCGAAGTCCGGGGAGGACGTCCGCCGGGCCGCCGAACTCTTCGACGCCGCAGGTGATGTGCACGGCAGTCTCCAGTGCATGCACAACCACGCCCTGAGCCTGATGGCACAGGGGCGGTCCGAGGAGGCCCTGGCCTCCTACCGGCGCACCTATGCCTTCCTGGAGGAGGCCGGCGATCGCGTCGAACCGCACATCGCCGACATCACCCGCCTCGAACTTCACTCCAACATGGGCGTGACGTATGCCCAGTTGAAGCAGTGGGACGAGGCGGTCAGTCAGCTGCGGACGGCCCTGCGGGTCTGTCACGACACGGGCAACACCTCGCTGGAGAGCCGTCGGCTGATCGACCTGGGCGGCGTGCTGCGTGATGCCGGGCGGCCGGTGGAGGCCCGCGACGTCTACTCCCGCGTGGTGACCCTGGGCACCGACGCCGACCCGCGGGCCGTCGCCGAGGCACGCGAACAGCTCGGCGGGCTCCGCGGCGCCTGAGAGGTCGCTCATTCCTCATGTCCGTCCCGTGCCGGCGGCAGGTCGGCAGGCCGCGGAGCCATTCGCGAGGTCGGTCGCGACGTCGTCCACGGTAGGCGCCCCATGCGTCCGGTTCCGTTCTCTCCGTGCACAGGGACCGTTCTCCCCGTGCCTCTCCGTGTGGGGCCGGATCAGGGATCACCGTGTGTGGGGCCGGATCAGGGATCACCGTCACGTCGGTGCACTCGCGGTACAGAACCAGTGCACCGACGGACAATTCACCCGGGTCCGGCGGTCGTAGCGTGGAGGCCGGGACAGAGCGGGCTCCCGCAGCCGTCCCGCACACCGGCCGGAGAATCCGGCGGCAGCGCCACCCCCTTGAATCCCCCAGGAGATGCACATGTCCGACGCCGTGGAACCCGTCGTGCCCGTACTCGAACCGGCGGCGGCCGCGTTCGCCGAGGCGACCGCGAACCCCCCGTACCTGTTCGACCTCGCTCCCGCCGACGGCCGCAAGGCCGTTGACGAGGTGCAGTCCGGCGAGATCGACATGCCGGCGGTGGACGAGGAGTGGATCACCGTCTCCGACGGCCCCACGGGCAGTGTCCGGGCGCGGATCGTCCGGCCCGCCGGCGCCGAGGGCCCGCTGCCGGTGATCCTCTACATCCATGGTGCGGGCTGGGTGTTCGGCAACGCCCACACCCACGACCGGCTCGTGCGCGAACTCGCCGTCGGCACGGGTGCCGCCGTGGTGTTCCCGGAGTACGACCTGTCACCCGAGGCCCGCTATCCGGTGGCCGTCGAGCAGAACTACGCCGTCGCCCGGTGGATCGTCGGGCAGGGCGCCTCCAAGGACCTGGACGGCAGCCGACTGGCCGTGGCCGGCGACTCCGTGGGCGGCAACATGAGTGCCGCGCTGACCCTGATGGCCAAGGAGCGGGGAGACGTCCCGCTGGTCCAGCAGGTGTTGTTCTACCCGGTCACCGACGCGGCCTTCGACACCGGCTCGTACCACCAGTTCGCCACCGGCTACTTCCTGCGCCGCGACGGCATGCAGTGGTTCTGGGACCAGTACACGACCGACGAGAGCGAGCGGGCGCAGATCACCGCCTCGCCGCTGCGCGCCACCACCGAGCAGCTCACCGGGCTGCCCCCGGCCCTCGTCATCACCGGCGAGGCCGACGTGCTGCGCGACGAGGGCGAGGCCTACGCGGCCAAGCTGCGTACGGCAGGTGTCCCGGTCACGGCCGTGCGCTTCCAGGGCGTCATCCACGACTTCGTGATGCTCAACGCGCTGCGCGGGACCCATGCGGCGCAGGCAGCCATCGACCTGGCCGTCAGCACCCTGCGTACGGCTCTCGCCACCCGCTGATCCGGCCGGCCTCCACTCTGCCTCACCAAGGAGAAGAACAGACATGACCACCCAGCAGTTGCCGACGGTCGTCCTCGTCCACGGTGCCTTCGCCGACGCCGGCAGTTGGTCCGGAGTCATCACGGAGCTGCGGAGCCACGGGGTCCCCGTCGTGGCACCGCCGAACCCGCTGCGCGGCCTGGCGGCCGACTCCGCCTACATCGCGTCGGTCGTGTCCCAGATCGATGGTCCCGTCGTACTGGCGGGACACTCGTACGGCGGTGCGCTGATCACCGTGGCGGGTACCGCGGAGAACGTGGTCGGCCTCGTCTACGTGGCGGCCTATGTGCTCGAAGAGGGCGAGAGCCTGGGCGAGTTGCAGGGCCGCTTCCCGCTCTCGGCACTGGTCGGCAGCCTCAAGGAGACCACGTACCCGGTGGCGGGTGCGGAGCCCGCGGTCGAGGTCACCATCACGGCCGATGCCTTCCCCGAGATCTTCGCCGCGGACGTCCCCGAGTCCGTCACCACGGTCCTTGCCCTGGCCCAGCGCCCCCTGGCTGCCGCCGCCTTCGCCGAGACGGCCACAGCCGCGGCGTGGAAGACCAAGCCGTCCTGGGCCCTGGTGGCCGGGGCGGACCGGGCCATCAACCCCGAGGTCGAGCGCTTCGGGGCGCGGCGGGCCGGGGCGACCGTGGTCGAGGCGGACGGCGCCTCGCACGCCGTCGCGGTGTCCCGGCCGCAGCTTGTCGCACAGCTGATCCTCGACGCGGTACGCGCGACGGGCTGACAGAGCCGGCGAACCGGCCACCTGGCCGCGCGTACGCCTCTCAGGGGGCGCGTACGCGCGGCCCGTTCCTTCCGCGGCCCCCGCCGCGACCGCTCACGGCGTTCCGCGCCGGAGCCGTCGGGCGGGTGCGCTGCCGGCCAACCCCCGTCCGGACGCCTCGCGTCCCTCGGGTCCGTACATCGACATGCACCGCAGGAGGCGCACCATGACCGTCACAGACTCACCCGCCGTGGGCGGAAGCCAGCCCAGGCTGCATCAGAAGGGCCAGGTCATCCAGGAGTTCGGGACGGTGAAGCAGTTCCCGATCGGCCTGTCCTACGAGGCGCGCATGTACGCGTGCCAGCGCCTCAACCAACTGCTCGCGGACACCCAGATCCTTCATGGTCTGTACAAGAAGCACCACTGGCTCGTGCGGGGTGCCACCTTCTACCAACTGCACCTGGTGCTGGACAAGCACGCCGGGGAACAGCTCGACATCGTGGACGCCCTCGCGGAGCGCGTCCAGACACTGGGCGGGGTCGCGGTCGGCGACCCCCGGCACGCCGCGGAGATCACGTCGATCCCGCGGCCCCCGAACGGCGTGGAGGAGGTCCCCGCGATGCTGTCGCGGCTCCTGGAGGCCCACGAGGCCATCCTGGTGGCCGCACACGACGCCGCCGCGCGGGCCGCCGGGCTCGGTGACGACGGGACCAACGACCTGCTGGTCTCCCAGGTCGTCCGAACCGGGGAGCTTCAGGCGTGGGTCCTCGCCGAGCACCTGGTCGACACCCCGCTGGTCCGTAGCTGAGCGCGACCGCGATCAGGTGCCGCCGGGTGACGGAGCGCGGGCCGTCCCCGCGGTGGCGCCGCACGCCGCGCTCCGTCGGCGGTTCGGAGCCCGCCCCCTCACAACGACGTGGCCGTGCTCCCGGGCAGGAGCGTGCGGTGGTGGCGGTAGAGGGTTCCGGTGCCCCCGAAGTCCTTGAGCACCGGTGCCCAGACCGCCTCGATGTGGTCGACGGCCGGCCCCTCGGCCACCCACTCGGAGAAGCTGAGCACCTGCCCGCCGTCCACGGCGATGTGGAGGTGGGCCGCTATCGCGCCGGGGTAGGCCCGGTCCTCGCCCTCGCTCCGCTCCTCCCCCGCGAGCAGCCCGTCGAGCCACGCACGGGCGGCCTGCTCGCTCTCGGTGGGGAAGAACGCCGCGGGGAACGACTCCGGTACGGGAGCCGGTTCCTCGACAGCGGTGCCGCGGACCGCCCGGTAGTGGCGGAACGCCCTTGAGACGGTGCCCGCTTCGGCCGGGCCGCCGGGGGGCGGCAGCTGATCCTCGGTGGCCCACTGGGCGTAGGTGAGGACGGAGTCGTCGTCACTACTGGTGTAGACGGTCAGGGAGAGCAGCCCTTCGGGCCACGGCCCTCGGAGCGCGTCGGCGACGGCCTGTTCGGCGGTCCGCCGGGTGTCGTCCGGTCCACGGGTGGCGAGGGTGGTGACGAGGACGGCCGCGCTGCGCGGATCGTCGAGCACGACGCGTACGGGGTCGGCGGACACGTAGGACATGGTGCGGGCTCCTGGGGGTCGGTTGCTGCGCGAGAGCTGAGGAGGCGGCCGGCGCCTCCTCAGTCTCCTTCGCGGCGGGTCCGCTTCCCAGGGCCGCCGTTGCAGGTCTTCGTCAAGTGTGTCAACTCCCGGCAAGGAGCCGGTCGGTGAGGTCGCGCAGCCGCCGGGCGGCCGCCGGGTCGAAGCCGCGGGTGTCCACCGGGATGCGACGGCCCTCGACGAACGCGCTGAGCGCTTCGGACGGGGGCTTGTCGATGGCGTCGACGATCGGCGGCAACGCGGCCCCGACGGGCTTCGCGTTTCGTTGCATCGACCGGATGTGGGGCAGGGTCTCGGCGTCGTACTCGCCGGAGAAGCCGGTGGCCGTGACGCCGGGATGGATCAGTACGTAGCGGATCCCGGCCGGTCCGTACTGTTCGGCGTAGCCGACGCCCAGCAGGTCGTTGAGCTTTCCGCCCTGGCCGAGCGCGGCCCCGCCGTGGTAGCGGCGGGCGAGCTGGAGATCGTCCCACTGGACGAGTTCGAGTCCGGCTCCCGGACCGGCCACGTTGACGACGACCGGGTGCCGTGCCCGGGACAGCGGCTCGGCGAGCGCCTGGCCCAGCACGTGACGGCTCAGGTAGAAGAGTGCGAAGTTCTCCTCGTAGCCCTCGGTGGTCTCCGTGCGGCGGGAGCGGTAGTGGCGGGCGCAGAGCACCAGGGCGTCGACGGTGGGGAACGCGGCTCGGATCTCGTCGGCGGCACGGGAGGTCTCCGCGAGCAGGCTGAGGTCCGCCGTGACGAAGAAGGCCCGTTCGGCGGCGTCCGCAGCGCGCGCGTCGTCGAGGAAGCGCCGGCCCTTCTCGGGGTTCCGGCCGATGACGACGACCGTGTCGCCGCGGCTGAGGAAGAGCTCGGCGAGTGCTCTGCCGATGCCGTCGGTGCCACCGGCGATGACGAGGGTGCTCATTTGCCTTCTCCCTGTGCGTGAACGGATGCGGAGATCTCTTCGGCCGGCTCCGGGTGAGCGGTCTCACCGGTTTCACCGGCGTCCTCCGCGGGGGTGGGCGCCGGGCGGCCCGGCAGCAGGGTCGCCGCCGCCAGTACGAGGACGAGCACGACGGACACGGTCCAGTACGCGGCGTGGAATCCGCGGACCGGGTCTCCGTCGCCCGCGGTCTGCATCACGAGCGCGACGAGCGCGATACCGATCGACGCCCCGAGCTGGTTGAGCATGTAGAGCACCGAGCTTCCCTGCGGGACCAGGTGCCCCGGCAGGGTGCGGTAGAGCGAGGCGATCGTGGGTGCGCCGACCGCACCGAGGCCCACGCCGATCGTGAAGGCGGCGACCGCCGGCCACACTTCGGAGGTGTCCGCCCCGATACGGGTGAAGGCGAGGGCGCTCAGCAGTGCGAGGGCGCCGCCCGCCCGTACGAGGCTGCGTGAGCCGACCCGGTCCGAGAGCCGGCCGGTCACCGGCATGGACAGGGCGGAGCCGATGCCGAGCGGGGCCAGGAGCAGGGCCGCCTCGAAGCTGCCGTGGCCCTGGACCTGCTGGTGGTAGAGGGGCAGCGCGAAGAGGCTGGCGAACGTCGCGAGGCCGACGAGTGAGCCGACCGTGACGCTGGCGGCGAAGCTGCCGCGGCTGAACAGGCGCAGGTCGATGAGTGGTGCGGCCCTGACTTCGCCGCGCCGGCGAAGGGCGTGGAAGCCGTATCCGCCCAGCAGCAGGACGGACAGGATCAGCGGCACCAGAACCGACGGGACGGCGAACGCGGCCTGCTCGGCCGCCTGCGAGAGAGCGAGGACGCCGGCCGCGACGCCGGGGCCGATGAGGGCGAGCCCGAGGATGTCGAGCTTACCGGCGGGCGGCTTCTCGGTGGAGGTGTCCGCGGGCAGGAACTTGAGGGCGAGCACCAGGGCGACCAGGCCGATGGGGACGTTGACCAGGAACATCCAGCGCCAGTCGGCACCCTGGAGGATGATGCCGCCGACGACCGGGCCGAACACCGGGCCGCTGGAGCCGACGACGCCCATCAGGCCCATCACGCGCCCGGCGCGGGCGGGTCCGGAGGCGCGGGCGAGCAGCGTGAGCATCAGCGGGTCGAGCAGTCCGGCGCCGAGTCCCTGCACGATGCGGAAGACGATGAGGCTGGGGGCGTTCCAGGCGAGACCGGAGGCGACCGAGCCGACGAGGAACACGACGAGGCCGAGCAGCCACAGCCGGCGTCCGCCGAACCTGTCCACCGCCCATGTGGTGACGGGGATCGAGACGGTGAGCGCGAGCAGGTAACTGGTGGACACCCAGCTGATGGTGGACAGCGACGTGTCGAATTCGCGGGCCAGGGTGTCGGCCGCGACGGCGATCATCGAGCCGTCGAGGATCCCCATGATCCCGCCTAACAGGATCACGCCGATCAGCCGCCGCAGTGCGGGATCCAGGCGTTCGTCCTGTGCATGCGCCATGACTGTCTCCGGTGAGATCGAGCGAGAATTGCACTGGCGAGTGCAGCGTATGGCACTTGCTGGAGCGTTTTCAACGAGCTGTCCTACTTCATTGCACTCATCGGTGCATTTTTCGGGTCGGGCGGGTACGATGACGGGGTGAGCGGAACGAGTACCCCCAAGACCCCGTCGCGAGGCCGCATCGACAAGCGGCAGGCGATCCTGAGTGCCGCCTTCACCGTGTTCGCGCAACGGGGCTACGCCCGCGCCTGCATGGAGGAGATCGCCGAGGTCGCGGGAGTCGCCAAGCACACCGTGTACAACCACCTCGGCGACAAGCAGAACGTCTTCCGCAGCGCGATGGAGGCGGCGGCCGACGACGTCATGGCACAGAACCTCGCCGTCGTCGACCTGTTCCCCGCCGGGAGCGGGGCGGGCGCCGACACCACCACACCGCAGGACGACGTGTCCGTCCGGCTCGAAGTCCTGGCGCACCGCCTGCTGTTGCGATGTTGCAACGAGCAGTCCTGGGCGCTGCGGCGCCTGCTCTACGCAGAGATCACCCAGTTCCCCGACCTGCTGGAGATCGTCTGGGGGCGGGGTGCGAGCCGGCTCAAGGAAGCGCTGGCCGACCGGCTGGCCCGGCTGGCCCTGGCCGGCCGGCTGAGGCCCTGCGATCCGGTGGAAGCGGCCGAACACTTCCTCGCCCTGCTGACCGGCCCGATGGAGGCCCGGTCCCAGCTCGGCACCCGAGCCGTGCCCGAGGCGGAGATCCGCCAGGTGGCACAGTCGGCGGTCCGGACCTTCCTCCAGGCATACGGTGCGTCAACTCAGGCTGCTAGCAAGTGAGTTGACGCACAACGGCAGCTGAAATCGGTCCTACGCGAAGCGCTCGTGAACCTCCGTGAACGCTTCTTTAAGACCGTCGACACCTGCCATCGGATCCGGGGCTCCGCAGAGAACATCGTCTGCGTGCGTGTACTCGATCGGATCAAGGGAGACATCGTGCAGATTCTCGTGGTGGAGGACTCACACAACAGCAGCGGCGAACTTTCCCGGGCGCTCGAACGCCACGGGTACGAAGTGACCTCCGTCGGCAACGGCGCGACGGCGCTGAACGCACACCGTGGTGCGGACATCGTCCTGCTCGACCTCGACCTGCCCGACATCGACGGACTGGAAGTCTGCCGGCGTATCCGCGAGGACGCGGACATACCGATCATCACGTTCACCGACAGCGGCAGTGAACTCGACCGGGTCCTCGGCCTCCGGGCCGGCGCGGACGACTGCCTCGACAAGCCCTACGAATTCCGCGAACTCCTGGCGCGCATCGAGGCCGTGACCCGGCGTCGGCACGCCCGCCCGGGATTGAGGGAATCCCTGACGGTCCTCTCGATCGGCACGCTGCGCATCAATGCGGCATCCCGCGAAGTCCTGCTGCGCGGGAGCCCCGTCGATCTCACCCGCAAGGAATTCGATCTGCTCTACTACCTCGCCCGGCACTCCGAGAGCGTCGTCAGCCGGCAGCGGCTGATGACGGAGATCTGGGAGGACCCGATGCCGCATCTGCTCGGAGTCCGGGCGACTCGCACCGTGGACACCCATGTCAGCTCCCTGCGCAGCAAGTTGGGGCAGAGCAGCTGGATAAGAACCGTCCGCGGGGTGGGGTTCAGAGTCGGGCACGAGTGAGACACGGAGCGGGGCCGGAGGGACACCCACGTCCGCCGGCCCCGCTCCCGTCCCCGCCGCTTTTCCTTTTCCTGACAACGAATTGTCGAGATGCCATGAAAAGGCTGACCGAGACGGAAAGCGGCCGAATCTAGAGTCGGCAGGGTCCGCGTGCTGGTTCACCTCACAGACGGAGCCCTTCCGATGACGACGACTGATTCCGGGCATTCGAATGCACTCTCCTCCTGCCCCTACCACGCCTCCGGCTTCACCTCCGAACGCCTCGACCTCGATCCGGCCTACGCCGTGCTGCGGCGCGAGGAGCCCGTCGCGCGGGTCACGATGCCACACGGCGGGGACGCCTGGCTGGTGACCCGGTACGCGGATGTACGCGCCGCGCTCTCCGACCCCCGGCTGAGCCGGGCGGCCGCCGTCGGCAAGGACGTCCCGCGCTCCAGCCCGCTGATCCAGCAGGCCGATTCCCTCCTCAGCATGGACCCGCCGGACCACACACGCCTGCGCCGGCTCGCGGCGAAGGCCTTCACCGCTCGTCAGGTGGCCGCCGTCCAGCCGCGGGTGCAGGCGATCATCGACGCACTCGTGGACGATCTGGAGGAGTCGGGGTCCCCCGCCGACCTGGCCACCGGGCTGGCCTGGCCGATGGGCATCACGGTCATCTGCGAGACCTTCGGTGTGCCGGTCGAGGACCGCGGACGGTTTCGTGAGTGGACCGACGCGATGATGGCTCTGACGGTCGCCGATCCCTCGACCATCCAAGCGGCGCGGGACAGCCTCGACGCCTATCTGCGGGAGTTGATCGCGCGGCGGATCGCCGACCCCGGCGAGGACCTGCTGAGCCGGCTCGTCACCTCGCGCGAGGGGGACGACCGGCTGACCGAGGGCGAACTCGCCGTGTTCGCCGTGGATCTGCTCACCGCGGGGCACGAGACGACCGCCAACCAGACCGGCAACTTCCTCTACACCCTGCTCTCCCGGCCCCTGCTGTGGGAATCCCTGGTCAAGGACTCCGCACTGGTGCCCTCCGCGGTCGAGGAACTGCTGCGCTACACACCGCTCGCCACCAGCGTGGCGCCGTTCTCCCGGATCGCCGTGGAGGACTTCGAGCTCGCCGGGCAGTTGGTGCGCGCGGGGGACGCGGTGGTCGCGCAGAACGACGCCGCGAACCGGGACGGGACCGTCTTCGAGAACCCGGAGGAACTGGACTTCAACCGGGCGGTCAACCCGCATGTGGCGTTCGGGCACGGGGCGCACCACTGCCCCGCGGCCCCGCTCGCCCGGCTGGAACTCCGTTCGGTCATAGAGACGTTGGTGCGCCGGCTGCCGGGCCTGCGCCTGGCGGTGCCCGCCGACGAGGTCGAATGGAACACCAACCGTGTGATGCGGGGTGTCACGCGCCTGCCCGTCGAGTGGTAGGGCCGGCACAGCGGTGAGCGGCGCCTCCCGGCCGGGGGGCGCCGCTCACGTCCGGGGCTGTCAGCGGAAGGACCCGGCGTTGTCCTCCGCCCACTGTGCGAAGGACAGCGCCGGACGGCCGAGGACGGCCTGCACGTCGTCGGCCGTCTTCTGGGGCCGTCCGTCCCGCGCCGCCTGGTAGTCGAGGAGTGTGTCGACGACCGGTGCGGGCAGAAACGCGGCGAGCTGTTCCCGGTACTCCTCGGGCGAGATCAGCCGCACCAGGACATCCCGGCCCGCGGCCGCTGCGACGAGCTCCGCCTGCCGCCGTGCCGACAGGGACTCGGGTCCGGTGACCCGCAGTGTGGCGCCCCGATGTGCCTCGTCCAGCAGTGCGCGGACCGCGACGTCGGCGACGTCGGACTCGTGGACCGGCTCGCTGTAGGTCTCGGGGTAGGCGAGCCGCAGTGGGCGTCCGGCCCGTATGTCCTGCGCCCACTGGAGCGCGTTGGTGGCGAACCCGCCGGGCCGGACGAAGCTCCACCCGAGCCCCGAGGCGCGCAGCACGTCCTCCACGAGCACATGCTGCTGGGCGATCGGGCTGGTGCCCGCCCCGTGGGTGTCGATGGCGAGCGAGGAGAGCAGCACGATGTGCCCGGCTCCGGCTGCCGCCGCGGCATCGGCCAGACGGGCGGCGCCGGCCGGCTGGGCGTACAGAAAGATCTTCTGTACGCCGTGCAGGGCCTCGCGCAGGCCCTGCGGCGAGGACAGGTCGAGCCGTATCCGCTCCACCTCGTCGGGCAGCGTCGTCAGGGCCCCGGGGTCGGTGCTCGCTGCCCGCACCTTCTCCCCGGCGGCAAGCAGTCCGCGTACGACGGCGGCGCCCACCCGCCCGCGTGCTCCGGTCACCAGAATGGTCATGTGTCGCTCCTGTCGGGGGTGATGCCGTGGTGGAGGTGGAAGCGGCGGAAGCCGATGGGGCGCACCCCGGGCGTCGCGCCGGTGGCCCGGAGGGTGGCGGCGCGGGCGGCCCCTTCGAGGAACGCCAGATGCGCCCCGTCGCTGGTCCACTCGGCGTAGTTGAGCACCCGGCTGCCGTCCGTGCCGGCGTGGAAGTGGGCGCTGATCATGCCGTCGCGTTGTGCGGGCGGTGCCTCGGTGACGGCCTTCGCGACGGATTCGACGAT
Organism: Streptomyces sp. NPDC002809; assembly: GCF_040295435.1. Classification (NCBI taxonomy): domain Bacteria; kingdom Bacillati; phylum Actinomycetota; class Actinomycetes; order Kitasatosporales; family Streptomycetaceae; genus Streptomyces; species Streptomyces sp. NPDC002809. The sequence goes on along the minus strand of NZ_JBEOVJ010000055.1, from coordinate 20,939 downwards.
CCGTTCCTGACGCTCGGCGCCGTCGACGTCGAAGGTGGCGACGACGACGGCACCGGGCGGTGTTCCCGAGGGGTCCAGGACGACGCTGGTGTGCAGCCGGTAGGAGACTGCCCCGGCGGCCGCCGGGCCGTGCAGGGTGCGGGTGAGGTCGTGGTGGGCGGTGGGGTGGGTGGCCTGGACGTAGCCGAGGACGGTGTCGCCCTCCGTGCTCAGATATCCGTGGAAGGAGAGCAGGCCATCGGGCCATGCGGCGGCGGTCCACTGGGCGGCCACGTCGTCCAGCAGGGCGAGGGCGGCCGCCCGGTCGGGGGCGTACCAGTGGGTGATGTGGACCGAGGTGACGTCCGCTCGGGCGATGTCGGGGCCGCGGCGGGCCGCGGCCCGGGGCTCAGCTCCCATAGGGCTGCTCCGCACGGGCGGTGCGCAACGCCGCGCCCCACCAGATGAGTTGGTCGAGCAGGACCTCGGCGGCACCTGCGCTGCCCTTGGTGTCGAGTGGCTCTCCCCCACCGTCGAAGGCCTCCCACGCCGTGTGGAAGCTGACCGTCTCGCGGACGGTGACGGCGTGCAGTTCGGCGAAGACCGGCCGCAGTTGTTCGACGGCACGCAGCCCGCCGGCCAGCCCTCCGTAGGAGACGAACCCGACCGGCTTCGCCGCCCATTCGGTCAGGAACCAGTCCAGGGCGTTCTTGAGAGCGGCGGGAAAGCTGTGGTTGTACTCGGGGGTCACCACGACGAAGGCGTCCGACCGGGCGAGTGCCGTACGCAGCGCATCCCGGTGCGGGACCGCCTCGGCTGGCGGTTCCTGGCCCGGTGCGGGCAGCACCAGGGGCAGGGGGTGGGCGAGCAGGTCGACGGTGTGGACGTCCAGTTCGGGCCGGGTGCGGGCCTGTCGTGCGAACCATTCGGCCGGGGTCGGACCGAGGCGTCCGTCGCGGACGCTGGCCGTGATGACGGCGAGGGAGAGGGGCGGTGCGGTGCTGGTCATGCGGCTTCCTTCTGCAGGAGGGGGCGGGGACGTCCGCCGTCGCGGAGTCCGGGGAGGGCTGCGGCGAGGCCCGCGGCCGCCGCGGCGGCCAGCAGGGCGAGGGCCGGGCGCAGGTCGTCGAAGGCGGTCAGGAGCCAGGCGGTGAGCGGAATGAGCAGGACCGCGCCGAGTTGCACGGCCGTCTGGTAGAGCGGGATCGCAGTGGCGCGGCGGGACGGCGGGACGGCTTCGGCGGCCCGCATGTTGAGCGCGGCGAAGGACAGGACGAACCCCGCGCCGACGAGGAGCAGGACGGGCAGCGCGCCGGTGAGGTACGCGCCGGAGGGAGGCCGCCACAGGGCGAGCAGATATCCGAGCAGGGGTGCCGCGGCGCCCAGCGCGATGAGCCGTCCCGTTCCGTGGCGCCGGACCAGGGCCCCGGCGAACGGCACGGTCACGGCGAGCGGCACACAGGCGGGCAGCAGCGCGAGCGCGCCGGTCAAGGGCGACAGGCCGCGCTCCGCCTGCATCTGGAAGGTGAGCAGGAACAGCAGCCCGTGGTAGGTGCCGTTCAGCGTGGCCGCGCCCAGGCAGGTCCGCAGCAGTACGTGGTCGCGCCCGGGTGATCCGGCCGCGGGGGGCCCGCCGCGGTCTGCGGCGGGGGCCGGTGCGACGGTCTCCTCGCGGGGCACCACACGCAGCCCCCACAGCAGGAGGACCAGGGCGACGGGAGCCGGCACAAGGAAGATCCAGCGCCAGCCGGCCTCCAGGAGGGCTCCTGACAGCAGGAGCCCTGCCGTGAATCCCGCGGCCCCGAAGAGCGAGTAGACCGAGACGGCCCGCCGCCGCTCGGGGCCTTCGGGGAAAGCGGTGCCGATGATGGCGAGCCCCATCGGCGCCGTGAGGGCAGCGCACGCGCCCTTGACCACCCGGGTCGTGATGAGCAGGGCGGGCCCGTCCGCCAGGCCGCCCGCCACCGACGCGAGGGCGAACCCCAGCATCGCGGCGAAGTAGACGTGACGCCTGCCGAACCGGGCGGCGAGCCGTGGCCCGGTGGTCAGCAGGGCGGCGAACCCGAGGGCGAAGCCGCTCATGAGCCATTGCACGGTCAGCAGCGACAGCCCCTGGTCGTCCGCGATCACCGGCAGAGCGACGAGGACGAGCGACACCTCGATCGCGTCCAGGACCATGTTCCCTGAGAGGACGAGCAGCAGCGCCCACGCGCGGGTGGCGGGGGCCGGGTTCGCGCGCGTCATGACAGGAGACGCGGCAGCTGTTCGGTGACCAGCTCCAGGTTCTCGGCGACCAGGTCGTCGGGCATGCCGGCGATGCTCGCCCAGAAGATGAGGTGCTTGACGGGAAGCCCCGCGGTCAGCTCCTTGACGCGGACGGCGGCGTCCTCGGGGGTGAGGATGTCGAGCAGTCCGCGCCGGTCCTTGGCGTCCGGGTCGCGCAGGTCCTCGATGGTCAGCGGCGGCGGGCCGTCGAAGGCGGTGCCCTGGAGGGCTCCTTGCCGGTAGGAGTTCACCTGGTGGACCAGGTGGGGGCCGATACGGTGCCAGGCGGCCTCCGGGTCGCGGGAGAGCAGGAGGGGGACCAGGTCGCTCACGCGGGCGGTCGCCGGGTCGTAGCCGCCCTCGATCAGGCCCTCGCGGTACTGCGCGAAGCGTTCGCGTGAGATGTGGAGCAGCCCGATGCCCAGCCGGCCTGCGAGCCGGGCGCCGCGCGGCCCGTAGAAACCGCCCCAGACGGGCGGCGGGTCCTGGACCGGCAGGGGCGTGATGCCGCGTTCGCGCCAGAGGCGGAGGATCTCGGCGATGCGTTCCTCGGTCCGTGCGAAGCGGTGGCCGAAGTCGGCGTCGAAGAGCGTGTATTCGGGGACGCGGTAGCCGGCGCCGAGGCCGAGTTCGAGCCGGCCGTCGCTGAGGATGTCGACGATCGCGGCCTGCTCTGCGATGTCGACGGGGTGGTGCAGGGCCGGCAGGACGACGGAGGTGCCGATGCGCGCACGGCGGGTCCGGGCGGCGACGGCCGCCGCGAAGGTCAGCGGCTGGGGCAGGTAGCCGTCCTCGAAGCGGTGGTGCTCGGTGAACCACAGACCGCCCGCGCCACGGCGGTCCGCTTCCTCGCAGAACTCCAGGGTCCGCGCGTAGTGGTCGGCCCAGGGGCGGTGCCACTGGCCGGGGTTGCGCAGGTCGAAGAGGAGTCCGACGTCCATGACAGGTGCCTTTCGAAGGTGGATGGCCGGCCCGTTCCGGGCGGTGCGGACGGGCTCAGCCGAGGAGGGTGCCGCCGGTGGCGTCGACGAAGGAGCCGGTGATCCAGCGGGCTTCGTCGGTGGCGAGGAAGGTGACGACGTCGGCGACGTCCCCGGCCTCCCCCACGCGCTGGAAGGCGGACAGCTTGGCCATCTCCGTCACCGCTTCGGGGATGTCGAAGACGGGGCTCCCGTTGTCGGTGATCCCGGGTGCGACGCTGTTGATGGTGATGCCGCGGGGGGCGAGCTGCCGGGCCAGGTGGAGGGTGAGCTGTTCGATGGCGCCCTTGGTCATGGCGTACGCCACCTGCCCGGGGTTGGCGACCCTGGTCAGGCCGGACGAGATGTTGACGACCCTGCCTCCTTCGGGAATGGACGGCAGGGCGCGCTGGATCAGGAAGTAGGGGGCCCTGGCGTTGACGGCGAAGAAGCGGTCGAACTGCTCGGGGGTGACGTCCTCGGGGGCGATGCCGTTCTGGGTGGTCTCGCCCGCGTTGTTGACGAGGATGTCGAGGGTGGTCTCGCCGGTGCGTTCCTTCAGCCCGCGTTCCAGGCCGAGGAAGAGCTCGTGGACGTCGCCGGGGACGCCGAGCTCGGCGCGGACGGTGAAGCCGTGGCCGCCCTCCTGCTCGATGGTCTCCAGCGTCGCGTCGGCGGACTTCTCGTCGTTCGCGTAGTGGACGGCGACGAGGGCGCCCTCGCGGGCGAGCCGGATCGCGATGGCGCGTCCGATGCCCCGGCTGGACCCGGTGACGAGTGCGGTCTTGCCTTCGAGCCTGTTGCTCATGGTCAGCTCCCTGTGGATGCGGGTGGTCGAGGTGCGTCGAGTCCGGTGACGACGCGGGCGAGATGGCGGCGGACGGTGCCCAGGTGCAGGAGTTCGGCGAATACCTCGCGCACTCCGTCGACCTCGGGGCCGCCGAGCAGCAGCCGTGCCTGGGCCCGGATTCCGGTGAGGGCGCGGGCGGTGACGGGGTGGCGTTCGCGGTGGTACGCGTCGAGTTCGGCGTCGTCGGCACGGCCGGTGACGCGGGCGGCGAGGCGTGGTCCGAGGGCGGCCGCGTCGTGGAGGCCCAGGTTGAGTGCCTGGCCGCCCACCGGCATCTGGACGTGGGCGGCGTCCCCGGCGAGCAGGACCCTGCCGCGCCGGTACGCGGTGGCCTGGCGGCTGGTGTTGTCGAAGGAGTTCAGCCACAGCGGTGTGCCGTGGGCTATGTCCTCGCCGGTGACCTTCGCCCAGGTGGCGGCGGTCTCCGCGAAGGAGGGCGGTCCGGTGCGCCGGCCGGGGGGCGTACCGAAGAGGTGGACCATCACCCGGGTGGAGCCGTCGGGCCAGCGGTGCGCGGTGGCCAGCCCGTGCGGGTGCCGCTCGAAGCGCCGGTCGGGTACGTCGAGGCCGGACACGTCGGCACGCAGCATTTCCAGCGTTCCGTCCTCGCCGGCGAATTCGAAGCCGCCGAGGCGCCGGACCGTGCTGCGTTCGCCGTCGCAGCCGACGACGAAGGCGGCCGCGGAGTGGTGGGTGGTGCCGTCCGTGCCGGTGTGCTCGACGTCCACCCGGTAGGGGCGGGGCGTGAGACCCGTGACGCGGTGTCCGCGCAGGACCCGGGCGCCGAGGCCGGTGGCCCATTGCGTCAGGACGGCCTCCAGCCGGGCCTGGGGGTACTTCCACTGTCCGGCGTGCGGGTGGCCGGGCTCCGCGTCGCCGAGGTCGAGGCGGAGCCCGCCGAAGTGGCCCGGTCCGCCTGCGGGCAGGGCGCCCAGGCGTCGCAGCACGCCGCGGTCCTCGAGGATCTCCAGGGTGCGGGCGTGCAGGGTGGATGCCCGGGATTCCGTGGTGGGTTCGACGAGTTGCTCCAGCACGGTCACCCGTGCTCCGCCGAGGCGCAGTTCACCGGCGAGCAGCAGCCCGACGGGACCCGCCCCGACGATGATCACGTCGGCCGCCGGGGCCCCGGTCCCCGGCCCGGTCAACGCCGGGCTTCCGCGTACTGCCTGGCGTGGCCCAGGGTGGCGCGGCTGTTGCCGCCGAGTGCGTCGCGGATGTAGGCACGGGCCTCGGGAACCCCGGCTTCGCCGCCGAGGATCCCGGTGATCTTCTCCGGGTCCAGGACGACGGTGTGCTGGGAGGTGGCGGTGGTGACTCCGTCGGCGTCCTCGTCGATCTGCCAGTAGCCGGTGTGCAGGGTGAGCAGTCCGGGCAGAGTGGTCTGCTTGTAGGCGATCCTGTGGTGGGGGAAGCAGACCCGGACGGATTCGGTGGTGTGCGTCGATCCGTCCTTGGTGCGGGTGTCCAGGCGCAGGACCTGGAGACCCGGGGTGTCCTCCGTGAGCCGGACACCGGCGACGTGCGGGAGCCGCTCGGACCAGTGCGTGGCCTCGTTGAGGAAGTCGTAGACGTCCTTGGCGGAGCCTTCGATGCGTACGGAGTCCTCGAAGGAGAGGGCCAGTTCGGCGTCGGTGGTGCCGAGTTCGAGGTTCGCCCTGAGGCCGGGCAGCTCGGCCCGGCTGTTGCGGTCGACGGCCTCGTCGATCCAGGTCAGCTTCTCCGGGTCGTCGTCGACGGCCCGGTACTCGTGGAGGAGGCGGACCCTGGTCTCCCCCTCGCCGAGAGGCTCGATGATCCAGGTCCCGGTCATCTCGGCGACGGGGTGGGCGGGTATCTCCTGCCAGAAGCGGATCCGCAGCTTCTCGGGGTCCAGGATGCGGATGGAGGTCCAGCTCTTGGCCTCGCCGTTGGCCGTGGCCCAGATCCTGATGCGCTCCCGGTCGCCTTCGGCGTCCAGCTGCTCGACGTACACGGAGGGCGGGAAGAGCCGCGGCCAGTTCTCGACCTCGGCGAGCAGGCGGTAGACGTCCGAAGCGGCGGCCCGGACGGTGATCTCGTGCTCGACCTCGCGGGTCGTCATGATTGAACTCTCCTGTCAGTGAACTCGATTGACGGGTTGTCAGAAGTTGCCGAGGCCGCCGCACACGTTGAGGGCCTGCGCGGTGATGGAGGCGGCGGTGTCCGATGCGAGGTATCCGACGAGACCGGCGACCTCCTCGGGGGTGGAGTAGCGGCCGAGCGGGATCTTGGCGGTGAACTTCTCCAGGACCGCTTCCTCGGTGGTGGCGTAGGCGGCCGCGTAGCCCTCCCGTACGCGCTGGGCCATCGGCGTCTCCACGTAGCCGGGGCAGACGGCGTTGACGGTGATCCCGGTGGGGGCCAGTTCGTTGCCGAGGGCCTTGGTGAAGCCGACGACGCCGTGCTTGGAGGCCGAGTACGGGGCGCCGAGGACGACGCCCTGCTTGCCCGCGGTGGAGGCGATGTTGATGATCCGGCCGCGGTCCTTGTCCCGCAGGCCCCCGGCGTTCAGGACCTCCCGGGTGACGCGGAAGACACTGTTGAGGTTGGTGTCGATGACGTCGTCCCAGAGGTCGTCCGCGATGTCCGCGGTGACCCCTCCCCCGCTGCGGCCGGCGTTGTTGACGAGGACGTCGACCGTGCCGTAGCGGTCCACGGCGGCCCGGACGAACGCGCGGACGTCGTCGGCGGACCGGACGTCGAGGGTGGTGCCGTCGACCTCCAGGCCCTCGGCCCGCAGCTCCTTGACGGTGGCGGTGACGTTGTCGTCGTTGCGGGCTCCGACGAAGACCCGGTGTCCCTGTCCGGCGAGCAGCCGGGCGACGGCGAGGCCGATGCCGCTGGTGGCGCCGGTGACGAGGGCGACGGGTCCGTTGTGCTGGGACATGAGGGCTCCTCAGACGGTGCGGGCGGCGGTCAGCTGGTCGTTGACCACGTCGATCAGCGCCCTGGGCGTGTCGGCGTCGGACAGGGTGTCGTCGTCGAGTGCGATGCCGTACTCGCGCTCGATGCGGCCGCCCGTCTCCAGCAGGGCGAGCGACTCGTAGCCGAGGGAGTTGAAGGTGGTGTCGAGGATGTCGGCGTCGAGGTCGACCCCCTCGGCGGTTCCGGCGGCCTCCCGGAGGATGCGGCGCAGGTCGTCGATGGCGAAGACGGTGTGGGTGTCGGGCGAGGACATGGCGGAGCCTTCCGTGGCGTGGACACGTTGCGGACGGTGGTGGGGCGGGGGTGCTGGTGACGGCCGGTGCGGGTTCGCGGGTGTGTCATCCCTGTCCGGCGGCGGCGCGCACGACGAGGGCGGAGTTGAAGCCGCCCTGGCCGCGGGCGAGTACCAGCGCGGTGCGCAGTGGGGCGGGGCGGGGCCGGGCACCCACGAGGTCGATCTCGTACCCCTCGGCGAGGGTGGAGCCGACGGTCGGCGGGATGACGCCGTCACGCAGGGAGAGCAGGGCGGCGGCGACATCGAGTGGCGCCGCGCCGGAGTACAGGCGCCCGGTCATGGTCTTGGGCGCTGTGACCGGCACCCCGCGCGGTCCGAAGACCTTGCTGAGCGCCTCGGCCTCCGCCCGGTCGAGTTCCGGTACGGCGGCGGCGTCGGCGAACACGACGTCGACGTCGGCCGGCTCGGTTCCGGCGTCGGCCAGGGCCAGTTCGATCGCCCGCTGGAGCCCCGGGGCGCGCCCGCTGCCGGGCCGCGGGTCCATCGTGGAGGCGTGACCTGCGATCACGCCGTACACCCGGGGGGCGTCTCGGCGGCGGGCGTGCTCGGCGTCCTCGACGACGAGGAGGGCCCCTCCCTCCCCCGGTACGTGTCCGGAGGCGTCGGTGTCGAAGGGGAGGTAGGCACGCTCGGGGTCGTCGGACGTGGTGAGCCGGCCGCCGGCGATCTGCGCCACCCATCCCCAGGAGCAGAGGGAGGCGTCCACGGCGCCGGCGACGACGACGGGCGTTCCCCTGCGGACCTGGCGGCGCGCCTGGGCGAGGGCGTCGAGCCCGCCGGCCTGGTCGCTGACGACGACGCTGCTCGGCCCACGGGCCCCGGTGCGGATGGAGATCTGTCCGCTGTTGACCGCGTAGAACCAGGCGAAGGACTGGTACGCGGAGACGTAGGGGCCGCCCTTGCTCCACAGCGCCTTGAGCTCGTTCTGGCCGAACTCGAAGCCGCCGGAGTGTCCGGCGGTGATCACGCCGACGTCGTAGTCGGGCAGTTCCCCGGGGCTGACGTCCGCGTCCGCCAGGGCCCAGTCGGCGCCGACGAGCGACAGCCGCGTCATGCGGTCGGTCTGTGGCAGGAGCCGGCCCGGCAGGAGTTCACCGGCGTCGAACCCGGTGATCTCGCCGGCCAGCCGGGAGGGGTAGGAGGTGGGGTCGAAACGGGTCAGCGGGCCTATGGCCCGCCGGCCGGCGAGGGTGGCCTGCCAGTAGGTCTCCAGGCCGAGGCCGTTGGGGGCGGCCACGCCGATTCCGGTGACCACCGTCTCTGCGCTCATCGGGTGCTCCGATCGGGGCGGGCGAGGACGACGGCGCTCTGGAACCCGCCGAAGCCGCTGCCGACGGACAGCACCGCGTCGGTGTGCCGGTCGCGGGCGGTCAGGGGCACGTAGTCGAGGTCGCACTCGGGGTCGGGGTTGTGGAGGTTGGCCGTGGGAGGGACCACGTGGTGCTCCATGGCGAGCACGGATGCGGCGACCTCGATGGATCCGATGGCGCCGAGCGAGTGGCCGACCATCGACTTGATCGAGGAGACCGGGGTCCGGTAGGCGTGGTCGCCCAGACTCCGCTTGAACGCCGCGGTCTCGTGGCGGTCGTTCTGCTTGGTACCGGAACCGTGGGCGTTGATGTAGTCGATGTCCTCGGCGTCCAGCCGCGCCTCGTCCAGGGCCACTGTGATCGCCTCGGCCATCTCCTTGCCGTCGGGCCGCAGTCCGGTCATGTGGAAGGCGTTGGAGCGGGTGGCGTACCCGGCGATCTCCGCGTAGATGTGGGCTCCCCGTCGGCGGGCGCTGTCGAGTTCCTCCAGGACGAAGACGGCGGCGCCCTCGCCGAGGACGAATCCGTTGCGGCTGGAGTCGAAGGGGCGGGAGGCGTGTTCGGGGTCGTCGTTGCGGGGGGTGGTGGCCTTGATGGCGTCGAAGCAGGCCACCGTGATCGGGGAGATCGGCGCGTCGGTGGCACCGGCCACCATCACGTCGGCGAGTCCGTCCCTGATGACTCCGGCGGCGTGACCGATGGCGTCGAGACCGGAGGTGCAGCCGGTGGAGACGACCGTGCCCGGGCCTTCGGCCCCGACGGCCCAGGCGACCTCGGTGGCGAAGGAGCTGGGGACCAGGAAGTTGTAGAGGTGCGGCACGGCGTAGCGGTGGTCGACCAGGTCGAGCCTGCCGCCGTCGCTGACCGTGCGGTACTCCTGGTCGAGGCCGGTGGTGGCGCCGACGGCGCTGCCGATGGTGACTCCGGTGCGTACCGGGTCGAGGGCCGTGAAGTCGAGTCCGCTGTCGTGGACGGCCTCGCGGGCGGTGACCACGGCGAACTGGGCGGCCCGGTCCATGCGCCTGACCTCCTGCGGCCCGAGACCGGCGAGTTCGGGGTCGAAGTCGACCTCCGCCGCGATCTGGGAGCGGAACGGCGACGGGTCGAAGAGGGAGATGCGGCGTGTCGCGGTGCGGCCGTCGGAGATCAGCTGCCAGAAGTCCTTGGTGCCGAGGGCGCCGGGGGCGGTGACGCCCACGCCGGTGATGACGACGCGGCGTGCCGGTCCGGCCGGGGTGGTGGTCACTTGGCGCTCCAGTGGTAGAAGCGCCGCGCGAGGGCGTCGGCCGGTGATCGCCAGGTGGCGGGGTCGTAGGCCGCGATGTGCGGCTTGAGGTCGTCGCTGATGCCGATGAACCGGCTGTCCGACTTGGCGGCCTCGATGCGCTCGCCGCCGTCCTCTGCGTCGAAGTCCTGGAGGTGGAAGTAGAGCCCGCGGTACGTGAACAGCTGGCGGCGGCGGGTGCCCATCCGGTGCGGCATGTCGGTGGTGTCGAACTCGGCGAAGAGACGGGCGACTTCGTCGGTGCTGCCGAGTTCCATCCGGGCAACGATGAGGTTGCTGTGCATGGTGGCCTCTCTGAGAGCGTTCGGGGGTCAGGCGGGTCCGAACCAGCGGTCCAGTGCGGTGGGCAGGTCGTGGTGACTGCCGGGCGCGGCCCAGGCGACATAGCCGTCCGGGCGCAGCAGGACCGCGGTGGTGCGGGTGAGGTGTTCGGGGGCGGGGCCGTGCGGGGCCCCGGTGACCAGGTCGATCCGGTCCCGCCAGCGGGCGGCCCGGCGGCGCAGCCAGGGGTTGTCCGTGAGGTCGAGCAGTACGCCGCGGCCTGCGCGCAGCAGGGCGGTGGAGCTGGTGCGGGCGGCGCCGACGGTCAGCTCCAGGTGGGGCAGGCGTGCGCCGAGCAGCGGGTGGGAGCCCGTTCCGGTGTCGTACCGGATGTCGACCCCGCTGACCTTGGCGGCGAGGTGGCGGGCCACCTCGCCGTACGGGAGGAGTTCGGACAGGACGTCCCGCAGCGGTTGCACGTCGTCGCCGCCGAGGATGAGCAGGCTCTGGGCGCGGGTGTTGGCCAGCAACTGCTTTCCCACCAGGTGGCGTTCGGAGTGGTAGGTGTCGAGCAGGGTGGCGGGTGCCGTGCCGTGCAGGACGGCCGCGAGCTTCCAGCCGAGGTTGAACGAGTCCTGGATGGATGTGTTCATGCCCTGCCCGCCGGCCGGCAGATGGATGTGGGCGGCGTCGCCGGTGAGCAGGACGCGGCCCCGCCGGTACTCGGAGGCCTGGCGGGTGGCGTCGGTGAAGGCCGACACCCATACCGCCTCGGCACCCGAGATGTCGTTGCCGGTGAGGCGTTTCCACACGTCGGCGACCTCTTCGAAGGAGGGCGGTCCGGTGCGCCGGCGCGGCAGGGCACCGCGCTCTCCGACGATGACGCGGTGCAGGCCGTCGCCGAGCGGGGCGGCCATGACCATCCCGCCCGAGAGGCTCTGCCCGGTCGCCCGGGGGTTCACGTCCACGCCCCTGATGTCGGCGAGGAGCAGTTCCGTGGTGGCCTCGGTGCCGGGGAAGTCGAAGCCGGCGGCCTTGCGGACCGTGCTGCGTCCGCCGTCCGCCGCGACGAGGTAGCGCGCGGTGAGAGTGGATTCCCGGTCGCCGTCCCTGATGCGTACGGTGACGCTCTCACCCGTGTCCTGGAGCGACAGGAACTCCTGTCCGCGCCGGATGTCGGCGCCCAGTTCGCGCGCCCAGCCCTCCAGGACCGTCTCCGTGACGGACTGCGGCACGCCCCGGGCGGCGGGGTGGGTGCCGCCGAGGACGGCCAGATCGAGCGGGATTCCGCCGAAGTGGCCCTGTGTGCTGGTCTCCACCTCCCCGAAGCGCGCCAACAGGCCGCGCTGGTCGAGGCTTTCCGTCGTACGAATGGTGAAACCCAGTCCGCGCGACTCCCCGGTGCGCCGGGCAAGGCGCTCGACGACGATGACGTCGATTCCGGCCAGACGCAATTCACCGGCGAGCACGAGCCCGGCCGGTCCCGCTCCGACGATGATGACCGACGCATCCATGGAGTCTCCCGACTGACGGTCCGTTCGATTCCTGCTGACGTGAAACATCCTCGGCTGCCGCGCTTTTTGTTTTCAAGGCAGAAAATTCAAGGTCCTGCGCAAGGAGCTGTCAGGCGATCGTCAAGTCGGCCCGACACATCTCTGACGTTCGAGGAGCGGAGTGACTTCGGCGCCGCGTCCGACTGCGTGCTCACTGACAAGGAAATGTCAGGGGAAGTACAAATCCCTACGCGGGAAGGCCCCGGGCCCACCCATCGGGCCTCCCCTGTGACCCCGCTCACAGTCAGTTGTGCGGGTGCGTGTCTAGCCTGGGAGCCGTCACTTCGGGTGCCGTGCCTGCGCCTTGGAACGGGGGGAATTGATGCGCGTCCTGGTCGTTGATTCCGACAGGTCGAACGGAAACCGATTGAGCACTCAGCTGAAGCGTCATGGTTACGACGTGGAGATCTGTGCGACGGGAACCGAAGCCCTGGAAAGGCACGAGAAATTCGATCTCTTTCTGATTGACCTCCTCCTTCCGGACATCGACGGTCTCGAAGTCTGTCGGGCTGTCCGGGCGAAGAGTGATATTCCCGTCATCGCGTTCACGGATGCCGGAATGAAACTCGACCGGATTCTGTGCTTGCAGGCGGGATGCGACGACTGTATGGCGAAGCCGTACGGATTCCGCGAACTGCTCGCCCGTATCGACGCGGTGCTCCGCCGCTCCCGGCCGGAGCCCGCCCGCAGTTCGCGGGCGGCTGCGATCGCTCACGGTTCGCTGTGCATCGACCCGGAGACGCGGGAGGTGCGGCTCAACGGCCGGCTGGTCAATCTCACCCTCAAGGAGTTCGATCTGCTGCACCGGCTCGCGTCGGAGCCGCACACCGTGCACTCCCGGGCGTCGTTGATGGCCGGCGTGTGGGGGTTCCCTGGACGTCATGTCCCCGGCGCCCGGACGAGCCGGACGATCGACACGCATGTGAGCGCGGTCCGGGCGAAGCTCGGCTCGCCCGACTGGATCATCACCGTCCGCGGTGTCGGTTTCAGGATGGGCCGTGTCTGAGCGCGTACCGCTGACGACCCGTCGGCACATCGATCTGAAGCGCGTCGCCGGCGCCCTCTGTCCGGGTCACTGACGACCCACCATCCGCTCCCCACGGGCAGCCGTGTGTCACAGGCATGCCCGGGGCGGCCGTGCACGAGGCCGGTTCCGACGCGCTGCGCCGGACCGGTGCACAGCGTTGCCTGCGGGCACGGTCCGCCCGCCCCTGCCGCCCCGCCACCCGCGCGGGTCGGGTCCGATCCTCCTCTCTTCCGCTCTCGTTCACCCGGAGTCGTTCCCTCATGTCCAGACGTCCCGCACCCTCGCGCCTCTTCGCGAGAACTCCGTTGGCCGCCCTCGCCGCCGCGCTCGTCCTGCCGCTCACCGCGACCGCCTGCTCCGGAACATCCGGGTCCGAAGCCGAGGCACAGACCTCGCCACGGTCCGGCGGTCACCTCAGGTTCGCGCTGTCCTCGGATCCCGGTTGCGTGGATCCGCACCAGGCCACGACCAGCGACGCCCTCTACGCCGCCCGCACCTTCGTCGACTCGCTCACCGACCAGAACCCGAAGACGGGGCAGATCGTGCCGTGGATCGCACGGTCGTGGGAGGTCTCACCGGACGCCTCTCAGTACACCTTCACCCTGCGCGAGGACGTCACCTTCGCCGACGGCGCACCGCTCGACGCCAAGGCGGTCAAGGCCAACCTGGACGCGGTCGTCGCCCTGGGTGCCAAGTCGATGCTGGGCTCCGGGTTCCTCCAGGGCTACCGCAGCACCGAGGTGGTCGACCCGTACACCGCCAAGGTCACCTTCAAGGGTCCCAACGCCCAGTTCCTGCAAGCGACTTCGACGGCGACACTGGGACTCCTCTCCCCGGCGAGCCTGAAGCTCCCCGCCGAGGGGCGCTGCACCGCCAAGCTGATCGGCTCCGGGCCGTTCACCCTGGACAGCTACACCCCGAACACCTCGGTGGAGCTGACCAGGCGCAACGGCTACACCTGGGGCTCCCCGCTCTGGAAGCGCCCCGGGTCCGCCTATCTGGACAAGCTCACCTTCAAGGTCGTCCCCGAAGCGGGCGTGCGCAGCGGGAGCCTGACCTCGGGCCAGGTGGACGCCACCGCGGGTGTCGCCCCGCAGGACCAGACCACCCTCGCGTCCCAGCAGTTCGCCGTGCTCGACCGGCCCAACCCGGGAGTCCCCGTCGCACTCAGCGCCAACACCGCGCGGCCGCTCACCAAGGACCCGGCCGTGCGCCGTGCGCTCCGGACGGCCGTGGACCGCGACGAGGTCGTGCAGACCGTGCTCAGCCCCAGCTATCTCCCCGCGACCAGTGCCCTGTCCAGCTCCACCGGCGGGTACGCCGACAACTCGAAGCTGCTCGCCCACGATCCCGCGCAGGCCAGGAGCACACTCGACGCGGCGGGCTGGCTGCCCGGTCCGGACGGCATCCGGGTGAAGAACGGCAAGAAGCTCAGGCTGAAGGTCATCCTGGGCGCCAACTTCGGCCCCAACCAGACCGTGCTGGAACTGATCCAGCAGCAGCTGCGCAAGAGCGGCATCGGCCTCGACCTCACGCTGCTCTCCCTGCCCGACTACCAACAGGCGCGCAGCGCCGGTGACTACGACCTCGCCTGGGGCAACGGCACCCGCAACGACCCGGACGTCCTGCGCACCGCGTTCTCCGGCAAGCTGCTCAACCTCGGCCGCATCACCGACCCGGAACTGGAACGCACACTGGACGCGCAGGCCGCCGCGAGCGACCCGGACAAGCGGGCCGAGCTGGTCGCCACGGCTCAGCGCCGCGTGCTCGAACAGGGCTACCAGATACCGGTGTTCGAGATGGCGAGCGTGTACGGCATCAGTAAGAAGGTGCACGGTCTGACCCTGGACTCGACGTCCTACCCGCAGTTCCACGATGCGTGGCTGTCCTGACCATGGCCACCTATGTCGCACGCCGCCTCGCACAGGCCGTGTTCGTCCTGTGGGCCGCGTACACCCTGTCGTTCGCGGTGCTCTACCTGTTGCCCGGCGACCCGGTGACCGTGATGGCGGCCGGTGGAGGCGACAGTACGTCCGTGGCCCCGGAGCAACTGGCGGCGCTGCGGAGCCGGTACGGACTCGACCGGCCGGTGGCGGAGCAGTACGCCACGCGGCTCGGCCACGCCCTGCGCGGGGACTTCGGCGCCTCCGTCCACAGCGGTGAACCCGTCTCCCGCATGATCGCGGACGCCTGGCCGGCGACGCTGGAGCTCACGACGGCGACGCTGGCCCTGGCCCTGCCGCTGGGGGCCGGGGTCGCCCTGTCCGGCACGTACACCCGCCGGCGGTGGCTGCGGCAGTTGCTGCTGTCGCTCCCGTCGGCGGGGGTGGCCGCCCCCACCTTCTGGGTCGGCCTCGTGCTCATCCAGCTCGTCTCCTTCCGCTGGGGCCTGGTGCCGGCCTTCGGTGACGAGGGCCCCGCCTCGCTGGTGCTGCCGGCGGTGACCTTGTCACTGCCGGCAGCGGCGCTGGTCGCCCAGGTCTTCGCGAAGAGCCTGCGCACCGCGCTCGCCGAGCCGTACATCGAGACGGCGGCCGCGAAGGGGGCGAGCCGGCTCCGGGTCCACTTCGCCCATGCGGCCCGCAACGCCGCACTCGCTCCCCTGACCGTCGCCGGGCTCCTGGTCGGCCATGTGCTGGCGGGGTCCGTGGTGGTGGAGACGGTCTTCTCCCGCAACGGGATCGGCCGGCTGACGGCGACCGCCGTGACGTCGCAGGACATTCCCGTCGTCCAGGGGCTCGTGGTGTTCGGGGCGTGTGCGTTCGTCCTGGCCAACCTGGCCGTGGACCTGCTGCACCCGGTGCTCGATCCCCGGATCGCGACGACGGGCCCGACGGCGGTGACCTCGTGACCGCGCTCGGCACGTTCCCGGCCGGCGGGATCCCGGAGCGGACCGCGCGGCTGCACAGGGCCGTCAGGTTCTGGCTCGCCCGGCCCGGTCTCGTCCTGTCCGTCCTGTTCATCGCCCTGGTCCTGCTCGCCGCGCTGCACCCGGCCGCGCTGGCGGGCGGGGATCCGCTGACCGGAGTTCCCGGCGACCGGCTCCAGCCGCCGAGCGGGCAGCACCTCCTGGGCACCGACCAGCTCGGCCGCGATCTGTTCACCCGGCTGGTGCACGGCAGCGCCCTCACCCTGCGGGCGACGGCGCTCGCCGTCCTCGTGGGCCTGGTGGCGGGGTCGCTGGTCGGGCTGGTGTCCGGTGCGGCCGGCGGGTGGGTCGACAGTGTGCTGATGCGGCTCACCGACGTGCTGCTCGCCGTGCCCGGACTGCTGCTCTCGCTCGCCCTGGTGACCGCACTCGGGTTCGGGACGGTCGAGGTCGCCGTGGCCGTCGGGGTGACGAGCGTGGCCATGTTCGCCCGGATCATGCGGGCCGAGGTACTGCGGGTCGCCCGCAGTACGTACGTGGAGGCCGCCCGGGCCAGTGGCACACGGTGGTACGGGGTGCTGCTGCGGCATGTGCTGCCGAACGCGGCCGGGCCCGTCCTCGTGTACGCGGCGGTGGACTTCGGCGCGGTCGTGCTCCAGGTGTCCTCGTTGTCGTTCCTCGGCTACGGGGCACGGCCGCCCGCCCCCGAGTGGGGGTCGCTGGTCGCCGGTGGCCGCGACTACCTCGCCACCGCCTGGTGGCTGACCACGCTGCCCGGACTCGCCCTGGCGGCAACGGTCCTGGCCGCCAATCGCATCGCACGCGCCCTCGACGGCGAGGCGAAGGAGAGCACCCCATGACGAAACCCCTGACACCGCCGGACGGGCCGGCGGACCGGCCCACGCCGGAGCCCGAAGGAGCCGGGCCGGCCGGGGCGCCCCCCGCCCTGCTCGGCATCGAGGACCTGCGGATCTCCTACCGCTCGGGCACCGCCCGGGTGGACGCGGTGCGCGGGGTCTCCCTGGCCGTCGCACCCGGTGAGGTCGTCGCGCTGGTGGGCGCCTCGGGGTCGGGCAAGTCCACGACGGCCCACGCCGTCGTGGGCCTGCTGCCGCCCGGCGCGGCCCTCACGGCGGGCCGGATCCTCTTCGGCGCGACCGATCTCGCCACGGCCGGCGAGACGGTGATGCGCCGCCACCGCGGCCGGGACATCGGGTTCGTCCCGCAGGACCCCATGGTCTCGCTGAACCCGGTCCGCCGCATCGGCCCGCAGGTCGGCGAAGTCCTCCTGATCCACAAGCTGGTGGCCGGCCGGCGCCAGGCCGCGCAGCGGGCCGTCGAGCTGCTCGCCGAGGCGGGCCTGCCGGAACCGGAGCTGCGGGCCCGGCAGTACCCGCACGAGCTCTCCGGCGGAATGCGGCAGCGGGCACTCATCGCGATCGCCCTCGCCGCCCGGCCCAAGCTGCTGATCGCCGACGAGCCGACCAGCGCGCTCGACGTCACCGTGCAGCGGGCTCTCCTCGACCACCTGGACGAACTCGTCGCCCGCACCGGAACGGCGGTCCTGCTCATCACCCACGATCTGGGTGTCGCCGCCGACCGGGCGCAGCGCGTGGCGGTGATGTCGGACGGCGAGATCGTCGAGTCCGGGCCGGTCGACGAGGTTCTGGGCGACCCCGGGCACACGGTCACCCGCGAGCTGTTGCGGTCCGCGCCGAGCCTGGTGTCGGTACGGGAGAGGACCCCGCCGGTCCGGCGGACGGAGCTCACCAGGGATCTGGTCGTGGCCCGGGGGCTGGTGAAGGAGTTCCCCCGGGGCGGTCGCGGGGCTGCGCCCTTCCGGGCAGTCGACGACGTGGACCTGCGGATCGGGCGCGGGGAGACCTTCGCCCTGGTCGGGGAGTCGGGATCGGGCAAGTCGACCACCGCCCGGCTGCTGGTCCGCCTCGCCGATCCGACCTCCGGCACGATCCACTTCGACGGCGAGGACATCACCGGGCTGCGCGGAGAGGCGCTGCGCCGGCTGCGGCGCCGCATGCAGATCGTCTATCAGAGCCCCTACGCCTCTCTCGACCCGCGCCTGACGGTGGGGGACATCGTCACGGAGCCCCTGCGTGCCCACCGGGTGGGCAGCCGGACCGGGCGCACCCGGGAAGCGGTGGCTCTCCTGGACCGGGTGCGGCTCCCGGCCGGCGCGCTCCGGCGGCGCCCGCACGAGTTGTCGGGCGGGCAGCGGCAGCGGGTCGCGATCGCCCGGGCGCTGGCACTGCGCCCCGATCTGGTGGTGTGCGACGAGCCGGTGTCCGCGCTCGACGTGTCGGTGCAGGCGCGCATCCTGGATCTGCTCACCGAGCTCCAGGACGATTCGGGGCTGAGCTGTTTGTTCATCTCGCACGACCTTGCCGTGGTGCGGGGTGTCGCCCACCGCGTCGGGGTGATGCGGGGCGGCCGGCTCGTCGAGTCCGGCCCGGTGGCGCGGGTGTTCGCGGAGCCCGCCCATCCGTACACCCGCGAGCTCCTCGCCTCGGTCGCCGGTTCACGTCGTGCCGGTGCGGCAGCCGGAGCGTAGCGGGACGGGTACGGCCTCGGGGGTGCGAGGTGCCGGGCGGCGGTGGCCGTCGCTCACCCGGGAGACCGGCGAAGACGGCGGCCCCCGTTCCCCGTCGTCCGGGCAGCTGCGGGCCGGGGTGCGGAGGGTTCGCCCGGCGCGGGCGGTGACAGGGGCCGGAGCAGGACGTGCGGCGGAGCGTTCACGGCCGCCCGTTCCCGGTCCGCACGTCTTCGGCGGCGGGCCCGCCCTTCCCCGGTCCGTCCCCGGCGGGCCCGGGCCCGCTGCGGCCCGCACGCAGGCAGAGGGCGGCGAGACCGGTGCCGAGCGAGGCGAGCCCGCCGACGACGAACGCGCTCCGAGCGCCCCTGGCCTCGGCGACGTACCCCACCAGCAGAGCGCCGAGTGGGGTGGAGCCCTGAAGGATGAGGGTGTACAGGGCAAGGACCCGGCCCCGGTAGAGAGGGTCGCTGCCGAGCTGGATGCGGTGGTTGGCGGCCTGGGCGAAGTAGACGGAGGCGCCGCCGGTGAGGAAGAGCAGGACCGCGACGGCCGGATAGCCCGTCGCCCACCCGACCGCGGCCTCCATCACCCCGAAGACGAGCGCCGACACGGTGACCAGCCGGGCGGAGGGCCGCGCGGTGCGGGCCGTGGTGAGGAACGCGGCGAAGAGCGAGCCCGCGGCGAAGACGGTGGTGAGCAGGCCGAAGGACGAGGCGTCCGCGTGGAACACGGTCTTGGCGAGCAGCGGCAGCGTGAGCTGGAAGTTGAGACCGAACAGGCCGACTCCGGCGACCAGGGCGAACGGGATCATGAGATCGGGGCGCCCGCGCACGTACCGCAGTCCGTCGGTGACGCGGGTACGGCCCGCCGCACGGGCTGTGCGGTAGAGCTCGCCGGGGCGGATCCGGCGCAGTGCGACGACGGTCGCGAGATAGCTGAGCGCGTTGACCGACATGACCCAGCCGGTCCCGAGGACGGTGAGGAGCAGGCCCGCCGCGGCGGGGCCCGCGACACGGGCGACGTTGAAGTACGCGGCGCTCAGGGCCGACGCGTTGGGCAGCAGTTCGGGAGGCACCAGCTCGCCGACGAACGCCATCCGGGTGGGAACCTCGACGGCGTTGACCAGGCCGAGGCAGAACGCGAAGACATGGACGTCCGTCAGTCCGGCCGTGCCGGTGAGGACGAACGCCGCCAGGAGGAGAGCGAGCAGGCCGGACAGGAGGTTGGCGGCCAGCAGCAGTGTCCGCTTGTCGTACCGGTCGGCCAGCCTTCCGCCGTGGAGCGTGAAGAGCAGCATCGGGGTGAACTGAAGGGCGGTGACGGTGCCGAGGGCGGTCGCCGAGTCCCCGGTCAGTTCCAGGACGAGCCAGTCCTGGGCGACGACCATCATCCAGGTGCCCGCCACCGACACCACCTGGCCCGCCGCGAACTGCCGGAAGTTGCGGATCCCCAGGGCCCGGAAGGGGCGGGTCCGGGCGTCGGCGGTCACCGTGGGGCGGACCGCGCGCCCGCGTCGAGGCACTCGTCGAGAAAGGCCAGGGCACGCAGGTGGTACGCCCTGGCGGCGCAGCCCAGGCTGATGTTGTGCCCGGCCGCCGAGAGCCGGTCGACGAGGACCCGGGGCGCTGCCGAGAACTGCTCGGCCAGGTCGGTGAGGTCCGCGTCGCTCTGGCGCCACCAGGCCTCGTGCTCGGCGAAGGTGAAGCGCACGGGCACCCGCACGCGCGGCAGCAGGCGGCGGGACAGCGTGCCCCACTCCTGCGCCGATTCGATCTCCTGCTCCGGCATCGGTGCGACGACTGCCCCGATCTCGCTGAAGGTTCTGTCCGGATAGAGGCTCAGGGGTCCCCAGTTGAGCCGGCGCATGCCGGTGCGTGCCCCGCGGTCCAGGAGCGCCGCCGAGACGGCCGGCCGGTGTCCGCAGCCGGAGATGTCCAGGCCGAGGTAGGTGTCGGGCGGGGCGTCCGCGGCGAGGGCGAGGGCGAGCTTGCCGCCGAAGGAGTGGGCGAGCAGGAGCAGCGGACCGGACGGCACATGGCGGGCCTGCGCGTCGGCGAGCGCCGCGCGGACCGTCGCCGCCTGTTCCAGGAGACGCTGGCCGGCAGGCAGGTACGGCGCCGATGCGCCGTACCCGGGCCGGTCGAGCGCGAGCACCGCGCAGCCCAGGCGGGCGCCGAGCGTCAGCAGGGAGACGTCCGGATGCGCCTGTCCGTCGAAGTACCCGGCGCCCATTCCGCCGCCGTGCAGGGCGACGACGGTCGCGCGCGGCGGACGTCCGTCAGTGGGTTCGCTCAGCAGTGCGGACAACGGAATCCCGGCCGCGTCGAGGGTGATCCTGCGGACCCCCGGTGACAGGCCGCCGGACGCGAATGCCTCCCGCGCAGGGTGTGCAGTCGTCGTCAGCATCATGCGTCCCCGTTCTCGTCCGCCCGCCGCGGGCACTGTCCTCCAAGCATCGGTTGCGGCTGCGGACCGGGACAAGGCATTCCGGTTCAGGGCTGCTTCAGAACTCCGTCTCCGCGCGGTCGGGGAACCGACAGGCCGCGGTCAGGAGGCGGTCAGGGATTGGCCGCCGGGGGTACGCGGGCCCCCGGCCGTCAGGGGCTTCCCGTCCACGCAGTCGGATCGGGGAGCTTCGCCCGCACGGGTGATTCGTACGTTCCTCCAGGCATCGAGGTATCTGTCATGCGGGTTCGAACAGGGCATGGCGAAGGCAAGGACAGAGGCCCCGGGCTCTGTCGTCGGGCCCGGCCGGGGCCAAGGCCTCTCGTTTGGATCGTGCCGGGCTCGCG